>JBARCC010000480.1:0-1859 GCA_049793635.1 Maribacter sp.
CGATTATATCATTGGAGGTAGCCCGGAGGCATTGAAAAATACAGAAAATGGCATACTGCTTGGCGCTGGCCTAGCCGAAAAAATGTCATTAAAAGTGGGGGATAGGGTACAGATCAGTACGGTTCGAGGAGCAGTATTTCCTTTAAAAATAGTAGGCATTTATCAAAGTGGTATTGCAGATATCGACAATGTTCAAAGTTTTGCGAATCTTAAGACCGCTCAGCGTATTTTGGGTGAGGCACAGAATTATATTACAGACATCAACGTAAAGCTTTTTGATATTGAAAATGCTCCGGCAATGGCGCGCCTCATCAGTAGCCAGTTTAAAATAACGGCAACCGATATCAACCAGGCCAATGCCCAATTCGAAACAGGTTCGAATATTAGAAATCTGATCACCTATGCGGTGTCGATAACCTTGTTGATCGTTGCTGGTTTTGGAATTTATAATATTCTGAACATGCTCATTTATGAAAAGATGAAAGACATCGCAATCCTTAAAGCTACAGGATTTTCTGGTCTTGACGTACAATTGATTTTTATGAGCCAAGCGATGATCATTGGTGCGGTGGGAGGAATTCTTGGTCTACTCATCGGTTACCTACTGTCGAGGGGTATAGATCATGTCGCTTTTGAGACCGAGGCGTTACCAACAATAACCACCTATCCTATTAATTATAATATTACTTATTATCTAATCGGTATTTCGTTTGCGCTACTCTCAACCTTTGTTGCCGGTTGGTTGCCGTCAAATAAGGCAAAGCGCATAGACCCCGTTCGTATTATCCGTGGAACGTAAATGGATCGTTTCAGTTCACTGTTGTGTATCGCTTCAAGTACAGGTCAAAACAAGTAAGAGACGTGGTTAGATGATGCCAAAGAACCCCATAAAATGAAATTTGTACTAGAAACCAAAAACATCAATAAACATTTTCATAAGCCCAAGGATTTCCATGTCCTAAAGGATATTTCATTTAGTATCAACAAAGGTGAATTTGCTTCCATTATGGGCAAGTCGGGATCGGGAAAATCGACTTTACTCTACATACTTTCTACGATGGATACCGACTATACCGGTGAATTGTATCTAAACGACGAATTGGTTACCGGCAAATCCCATCAACAACTTTCAACCCTTCGCAATAAGCATATCGGTTTTGTATTTCAATTTCATTATTTATTATCCGAATTCAGTGTTTTGGAAAACGTCATGTTGCCTGCAAAAAAACTGAACGAGAAGTCCCCTAAAGAAATAGAGCATGATGCTATGGAGAAACTTGAGATGTTGCATATTGGACATTTGGCCGAACAACGGGCCTCTAGAATCTCGGGAGGCGAAAAGCAGCGGGTAGCGATCGCAAGGGCCCTGATCAATAATCCATCGATACTTATGGGGGATGAACCGACCGGTAATTTGGATAGCCATAACTCCGAAAATGTATTTGGTATTTTCAAAAGGTTAAAAGAAGAAGCAGGTCTTTCCCTATTGGTGGTTACCCATGACGAGGATTTTGCCAAACGTACCGACCGCATCATTCAGATGGAGGATGGCAAAATTTTAGATGTATAATAGGCATCATACATCAAAATATATGACGTTCATCATGTTTCTGCATAGATCTCCTCATTAACTTCACAATCTTTACTATTCGATCAAAGGTAGTAGCAATCGATTAGGCCAACTAAAACCCGCTTTAGTATGCATTGTTTAGTATATCAATCAAAAGCTAAGCTGACCTTTGGTCGTCTACAAATAGACGAGATGCTCGAGAAATCACGTGCCTATAACAAAAAGCATCAAATTACGGGCTGTTTGCTATTCTATCATGGCGACTTTATCCAATATCTTGAAGGGAGTC
>JBARCC010000481.1:0-7992 GCA_049793635.1 Maribacter sp.
CTTCACCGATAGATGACAAAACGTTTACACAGGTATTTGCCTTATCCCCGATAGCAGTGCTAGCCTCTATGATCGCTTATCTACTTGCACAATATGTAGACGTTGCCATTTACCATTTTTGGAAAAAACTGACCAAAGGGAGGTATTTATGGCTACGTAATAATTGTTCCACATTTCTTTCCCAATTTCTGGATACCTTCGCGGTAGTGGGCCTTCTGTGTGTTTTTAAGGTGCTACCGTGGGACTTGTTTTTTGGTTTGGTGGTCAGCGGATTCATTTTTAAGATTTTTATAGCATTTTTGGATACACCTTTTCTGTATTTCTTCGTTTATATATTGAGAAAGCGTTTTAATCTAAAACCGGACGAGGAATTGGATTTGGAAAGCGCAATGGTAAAAGCATAAAATTCACAGTAGTATTACATACATTATGGGTAAAAAGATTTTAAAGATAGTAGGAGTTGTTTTTTTGGTGCTGATCGCGATCTTGATTGCGGCGCCCTTTTTTTTAGAGGCGAAAATTGGGGACATCGTAAAAAACAACGTGAACAAAAATGTAAATGCAACGCTTGATTTTTCCGAGGCTGACTTAAGCCTGTTCAGTAGTTTTCCCAATGCGGAGGTCCGCTTCAAAGATGTACTGTTGATCAATAAAGCGCCGTTTGAAGGCGATACCCTATTTAAGGCTAAAGATATGGGGTTGACCATGGGCATCATGGAGCTGTTCAAAGGTGCGGGGGAACCTATCGGCATTAAAAACTTTACTTTAGAAGATGCTTTTTTGAATGTGGTCGTCGATAAGGATGAAAATGCCAATTATGATATTGCGCTCGAAGCTGAACCGGGTATGGAAGAGGAACCTTCTAGTACCAATGGATTTTCTTTGGACCTGCAATCTTATGAAATTTCGAATTCAAAAGTGTATTACACAGATAGGTCTACTGGGATTACGTTGAAAATAGAGGATATGCAGCACAAGGGCAATGGAGATTTGTCCCTTTCCTCTTCAGAATTGGATACCCGAACCGATGCCTTGGTTTCATTTGAGATGGACAGTGTCAACTATTTAAACCGGAACAAGGTAGCCTTAGATGCCTTGATCGGTATTGATTTGGAGACAAGCACCTATTCCTTTTTGAAGAATGAGGCAACAGTAAATCAATTACCCTTAGTTTTTGACGGTTTTGTGAAACTGAATGAAGATAACCAAGAAGTTGACCTGACCTTCAAGACCCCATCTTCCGATTTTAAAAACTTTTTGGGCGTCATCCCGGAAGCGTATTCCAAGAACATCGAGGACGTAACGACAACGGGAGATTTTACGCTGACCGGTTCGTTCAGTGGCATTGTCGACGATACCCATATTCCAAAATTTAACATTATGGTGAAGACCGATAATGCATCCTTCAAATATCCGGATTTACCCAAAGCGGTCAAAAATGTGTTTTTGGATATCGTGATCAACAATACGACCGGTATCACCGAGGACACCTATGTTGATATCAATAAAGCTTCGTTTATGATCGATGAGGACCGATTTAACCTTACCTCTAAAATCACCGAGCTTCTTGGAAATACCAAAGTCAACGCTCACGTAGACGGCACCATGCATTTGGCCAATATCTCGAAAGCCTACCCTATACCTGCAGGGTATGATTTAAAGGGCCTTTTGAAAGCCGACATCACTACGGCCTTCGATATGGCTTCCGTAGAGAAAAAGCAATACGAAAAAACCAATACCAACGGTAATTTAAGCGTTTCCGACTTTGAATATAACTCCGAAGAGCTAGCCAATCCTGTAAAGTTAAAGACGGCGAGTTTTACGTTTAATCCCAAAACGGTCACCTTGAACAGTTTGAACGGTACGACCGGTAAAACCGATTTTGATGCCACGGGTACCATCAACAACCTTTTGGGTTTTATGTTCAATGACGAAAAGGTAGAAGGTGTCTTCAACTTGAAATCGAATACGTTTGCATTAAGTGATTTTATGGTAGCGGACGCTGATACCCCTGTTTCCGAAGGTGCCAATACAGGGGAGGGAGCAGCAACACCAACGGAGAAAATAAAAATCCCGTCGTTTTTGGACGCAACGATCAATGCCGCTGCCAAACAGGTCCTATACGATGATATCGTATTGAACGATGTAAGCGGAGTTTTAAAAATTAAGGATGAAACGGCCCTATTGAGCAATATGACCTCCGGAATTTTTGGAGGAAAAATGGCGTTCAACGGCGAGGTGTCTACCAAAAACGAAACCCCGACCTTTGCCATGAAATTAGATTTGAATCAGTTGGGAATCGCCGAGACCTTTAAATCCTTTGAATTATTCAAGGTATTGGCTCCGGTCGCTCAAATATTGAAGGGTACATTGAGTTCCGAAATTTCGCTTTCCGGTAACCTCAATGACGAGTTGTTGCCCAACCTTTTATCCCTAAGTGGAGATTTGTTCGCAGATGTGATGACCGAGGAAGTAAATACCGAATCTGCGCCTTTGTTGAACGCATTGTTCACCAAATTCGATTTCATGGACTTGAAACAGTTGAACTTGAAAGATTTGAAAACATCATTGTCCTTTAAGGACGGTCTGGTATCCGTGAAACCTTTTACCATTAATTACAAGGACATTGCCATTAATGTGGATGGCAACCACTCGTTCGATAAAAAATTGAACTATAAAGCCTCTTTACAGGTGCCCGCAAAATATTTGGGTGCTGAAATCAATAAACTGATTGCCAGAATTGATGATTCCGCACTGCAAAATTTGACCATCCCGATTACTGCAAATATTGGTGGCGTATATAACAGCCCGCAGGTAACGACCGATTTGACCTCTGGAATCAAACAGTTGACCGCTAAGTTAGTGGAAATTGAAAAGCAGAAGTTGATTACAAAAGGAACGGATAAGGCAAAAGATTTGATTGGCGGACTGTTGAACGGCACCCCGTCAAAATCGGATTCTACCACATCGAACGGGGGCATCAAGGAAGATGCAAAAGAGGTATTGGGAGGTATTTTAGGAACAAAAAAACCGAAAGATTCGATAGCTGTTAAAAAGGACTCGACACCCGTTAAGACGGAGAAAGAGGTGGTGAAGGAAAAAGCGAAAGATATCCTTGGCGGCCTACTGGGTAAAAAGAAGAAAGATTCGGTAAACTGATAAAACGAAAGGGGGTTACGTAGTTTGCGCTGAACGCTGAACCCTAGCCCCTTCTAACTCACCCAATCGTAATGCCCACATAGTAGCCTTCGCTACCCCGAACATTGAACACGGTATTGTCTTCAAAGAGAAGGTATTGGCCTTTAATTCCTTTCAATTTTCCTTCAAATGAAGGGGTTTTGTCAAGATTCAGGCTTTTTACTTTTTCAGGATAGCGTAAGACCGGAAAATGAAGCTCGGTCTCATTATTATTTTCAATAAAGTAGGGGAGGGCCTCTTCGGGTATGAAGGATTTCAATTTTTTACGCCATTCCAGTAAATCCTCATCAACGACGTTGTTGGTCAACATTGTTCTCCAATTGGTCTTATCACCGACATGGTCTTTTAGCGCCACCTCCGTAATGCCTGCAAGGTATCTGTTCGGAACTTCCACAATTTCGATCGCTTCATGTGCACCTTGGTCGATCCATCGCGTAGGTATCTGGGTCTTTCTGGTTACACCTACCTTCACGTTGCTTGAATTTGCCAAGTAAACGATATGCGGTTGTAATTGCACTTTTTTTTCGTAGGTCAAATCACGGTCTTCTTGGTCAAGATGCGCGGTGCTGAGTTCGGGCCGCATGATCCAATCCCCGGCGGAAGGTATTTCAAAAAAACAATTTTTGCAGAACCCTTGTCGGTAGATGGGTCTATCGTTCCCGCAATTAAGGCATTGGTGTTTTATAAATTCGATTTTAAAATGCTTGTCCAACACTTGGTTCATATTTAAAAAATCGGAGTCGAACAACATATAATATTGAATAGGGCTACCCATTTCGGTTTGCATTTTCTTAAGCACTCCCTCGTATTGCATAATTAGAATTCTATTTAAATATTGAATTTGAAAATGAGAAGCAGATACGCTATTTTTAACATTACAAAGATACCCATAAATGCCAATTCCCTTATTCAATTCTATCGCTTCCTGGTTATTAAAAAAGCGCTTTCATCAAATAGAGCTGTTTTTGAAATATCCTGAAGAGGTTCAGGAAGAGGTATTATTGCAGTTGCTAGAGTTCGCCGAGGATACGGAAATAGGGCGTACTTACGATTTTGAATCCATTGAGCGGTATACCGATTTCAAGGAAAGGGTGCCCATTGTTACGTACGAGGAGATCGAGCCTATCATAGAACGTACGCGAAGGGGTGAACAAAACCTTTTTTGGCCCACCAAGGTCAAGCTGTTCGCTAAAAGTAGTGGTACGACCAATGCGAAAAGCAAATTTATTCCCGTTAGTGGTGAGGCCCTGGAAGATTGCCACTATAAATCCAGTAAAGATCTGTTGTGCCTGTATTTGAACAATAACGAGAACTCACAATTATTTACCGGTAAAAGTTTGCGTTTAGGAGGTAGTAAAGAATTGTACGAGGACAAGGGTTCGTTTTTTGGTGATCTTTCGGCAATCTTAATCGACAATATGCCGCTTTGGGCCGAATATAGCAGCACGCCCAGTAACAAAGTTTCGCTGATGAGCGATTGGGAGAGCAAGCTAATGGCGATTATCCACGAAAGTAAGACCGAAAACGTTACTAGCCTTGCAGGTGTGCCATCTTGGATGTTGGTACTCGTGAATAAGGTGTTACAGGAAACCGGGACCGAAAATCTATTTCAGGTTTGGGAGAATTTGGAAGTGTATTTTCACGGTGGGGTGAGTTTTAATCCCTATAAGGAACAGTACAAGAGCCTATTGCCCAAGAAGGATTTTAGGTACTATGAGATTTATAATGCCTCAGAAGGATTCTTCGCCATTCAAGATCGAAATGATGCCGATGATCTATTGTTGATGTTGGATTATGGCATCTTTTATGAATTCATACCTATGGACACATATGGTACGGCCCAAGAAGAGGCCATTCCCTTGTGGGAAATACAACTTGATAAAAATTACGCCATCATTATTACGACCAATTCTGGTCTGTGGCGGTATAAAATAGGGGATACGATACGGTTCACTTCCAAAAGCCCTTACCGCATAAAAGTGACCGGTAGAACAAAGCACCATATCAATGTGTTCGGGGAAGAGTTGATCATTGAAAATGCGGAGGAAGCCCTTCGCATGGTTTGTATGCAGACCGGAGCGGAAATAAAGGATTATACCGCAGGCCCGATTTTTATGATCGGGAACGAGAAAGGAGCGCACGAATGGATCATAGAATTCAGGACACCACCGAAGGACTTGGATATTTTCGTGGATATTTTCGATAGTTCCTTGAAAACATTGAATTCCGATTACGAAGCTAAAAGACATCTCAATATAACCTTGAACAAGCCAACCGTGCACGTAGGACGCAGTAATTTATTCTACGATTGGTTGAAAGCCAACGATAAACTTGGGGGGCAGCACAAAATACCTCGACTCTCCAACAAAAGGGATTATGTTGAGGAGTTGTTAGGAATGAATACGTGAAGGAATCTAAATAGACCACTATGACCGGAATTTTCAATTTTCTCATGATAGCCGGTGCAGTCCAAGGTTTTGTATTTAATATTTTTACTTTTCTTTCAAGAAAAAGGTTGGAGAAACCTATTATTTACCTAAATCTTTTTGTGCTTTTTTTATCATTGAATAACCTTCAATCATGGCTTGTAGATCAAGGCTTCGTCTCCCGTTTCTTTTTTCCAGGTTACTTCTTGTTTCCTTGGTATTTGCTTATTGTTCCCATGTTTTATGCCTTTCTTATTCATTATTTGGGTTTAGCCGATGACAAGCGTCCATTTTTAAAGCTCTCGCTTCTTTTTTTTATGATTGCAGTCGTCTTAAGGATCTTGGTCGTCATAGGAATAAATGGCCATTGGTTGCCGCAGATTGCACTTACCTCTTATAACTTTTATGAAGATATTGTAGCCCTTTCGTACTCAATTTTTTTCTATTGTAGCGCTTTGCAACTTTTATATAGGTCTCAAAATCTTTATCGACCTATTTTGGCCTTCGATGATTTAAATTGGATAAGGACATTTCTTGGTTTGGGTGCAGTGGTTTTATTTCTTTGGTTTTTTGCCGTGGTCATCAACCTTTTCGTAGACGAAAGCTTTCAGCCTTATAGCAACTACCCACTTAGGTTAAGTTCATCCATTTTAATTTATTGGATCGGTTATCAGGGATTTTTTAGGTATGTTGTTCTACAAGATAGAATTGAGTTACGAAATGAAATTAGGAGGGCTAATCCAGTGGAATTAAATGAGCATGAGTCTGAATTAAAAATCTTGAAAAAACACGCAAAGTCTGAATCTAAATTCAAGCAGTATGATGCGTTTATTAGAAACAATCAAAAATTCTTAGATCCGTATTTAAGTCTTGATGCAATCTGTGAAGAACTTGACACCAGCACTAGTAGCTTATCAAAACTTGTTAACAGCCATGCAGGAGAAAATTTCGCCGACTATATAAATCGCTTGAGGGTAGAACAGGCAAAAAAACTACTTTCTGATCATGAGTTCTCCTCCTATACCATAGTTTCCATTGGTCTGGAATGTGGTTTCAATTCCAAATCTACCTTTTATACGGCTTTTAAGAAATTTACCAAGCAAACCCCTACCCAATATAGAAACTCTTATTTGTAACACTTTTAGACTTGTCCTGATTTTTCCAAATTGCTGGATTTTGGATATGGTTTTATTCTTCGATAGTAGCTTTAGGGATTATTATTTAAAATAAAACAAGATGAAGAATAAAATTTGCCTACTAGCACTATGTTTACTTGTGCAAAGTTGTTTTAGTTATCGAAAAATTGAAATAACAAAAAATGAAATTAAACCGGGCCATAAGTATAAGCTATATACGAC
Source organism: Maribacter sp. (assembly GCA_049793635.1). Taxonomy (GTDB): domain Bacteria; phylum Bacteroidota; class Bacteroidia; order Flavobacteriales; family Flavobacteriaceae; genus Maribacter. The sequence goes on from JBARCC010000481.1 coordinate 6,983, forward strand.
CACGGGTGCAAAGGAAAAGTTGAGAGTCTCTAAAGTAAACGATAGTATAATTGGAAGCTCAGGGAAGAAAAAAAATATTGCAATACCCATTGTTGATATTCAAGTGATTAAGGAAAGGAAACTCTCCATCACAAAGACCATTGGTCTCCCTGTGCTAATTGCAGGTAGTCTCGTGGGCTTGCTATTTATTTCTTTTTCGCCCAATATTGATCTAGGTACACCTGACTATAATTAATTTCTTGACAGGTGATTTTTAATGTAAGCAACTAAAGGCACTCAACTAAGGGTAAACTCGTTCTTGGCATGATCATACCTAAGATGCTTTTTACAATTGAACATTAAATTAACCCAAAGCGTACTCAATTTTGCCCCGATCCCAAAAATTCTAGATTTTGACTTGAAAGTTGTAATAGCTTTGTGTTTGTATAGTGCTTGTATCTTAGGGTTTTACATACTATCGTTTTTGCATCCTGTATGTTAAAAAATGTTAATACATCGAAATACTGGGTTGCTAAACAAATAAATTACAGCGTACGAGGCTAAAAATTTAAATTGCTGTAAGAGAACTTAACCAAACATTTAAATACATGTAGTATGTCAGAAAAATTAGTCATTGTTTCGGATATGTGGGGAGCGAAAAAAGGCCTGTGGATCACTTCGTATTTAGGATACCTGCAGCAGTATTTCGATATTACCTTTTATGACAGTCAACAATTGGGAAATCTTGACATTCTAATTCAATCTGAAGAGAACGTGCATGAGGCTTTTATGAACGGAGGTATAGCTACCGCAGTTTCACATTTGCTCAAAAAGGAGAAAGAACCTTGCTATTATTTAGCGTTCAGTACGGGGGCTACCATTGTTTGGGAAGCTGCAAAAAGAGGGTTGCCCGTAAAATCCTTATATGGTATTTCACCCACTAGAATTCGTAAGAATAATGAGAAGCCTCAGGTTCCCTTCCACTTGGTGTTCGGTCAAAACGACCTTTTTAGGCCAAACGAGGATTGGGC
>JBARCC010000482.1:0-5179 GCA_049793635.1 Maribacter sp.
CATCTGTACTGATATCGGTGTTGCTGTCGGAATCCGAATAAATGACGGACCCTCGGTATGTTCCTACAAACACATCATCATCAACAGGGTCATTGTCTTTACTACAAGAAACTACAAGAATTGTTGCTAACCATAGCATGCTTACTATTTTACCGGTTTTCTTCATATTTACTTTAGATTAATAATCGTGGTCAAAAGTAGAGGGGTTTAAAAGGCCCTCAAAACACGTTATGGAATATTTAAGAGATCTACATCTTTAGGGTTAAAATTTAAAGTGAATTTGCTCAAAAGCGGCAGCGTGAACGAACATTTTAGTCAGGTTTGGATAAAGTTTTATTTTAATCTAAAGGGTTGCTCATCTCAAATGTAACTTACAGGGTATTAAAACCCTTCCGATACTACCTGTGTTGAGGTGCAATTTAGCCTTTGGGTGACATCTATATCTTGCAATACACCTAATGTTTAAGAGATGTTTGTCGAAATCCTTCCTTTGACGTACTAGAAGGATATTATACAAAGCCGCAGCTTGCACACTCTTACCGTTTGATGATTTTTACTCGATAATCGTAATTTTAGCTGCCTTCTGTCAGTCAAGTTGCTTAGCATTTGTTGCCGGCATAAAGCAGACGTACCTCCAAATCAACTATTGCTATCTTTTGAGTAGCTCGTAGGTTTACTTTAGGCAATTGACTTCAGGTAATCATGTCGTGATAATTCATTTACTGAAGAACATCTACCAGCCCAAAATGGCTAACGGTCTTTAAACGTAAGTGCAGGTAAACGAGTCCTGAAATTTTGTGTGAAGCTTAAGGGGTAATATAGCTGGTTAAAGACGGTTTCAATTCCATTTTTTAGGGTTAAAACTATACGCTTTTACGCTAGTTAAAGATATCCCAAATCCATCGATTTGATTACCACATCGCAATACATTTATTCCAGATAGAAACATAAGAATGAACTTTTTTAATTGCTTACTATAAGATGGAAACAATGATAAAAAAATCCCAGGGAATGGGAGCCATATTCGAAGATGGGATCACCACGTTCAGGGTCTGGGCACCACACGCCGATTCGGTCTTTGTGATCGGGGATTTTAACAATTGGAAAAAAGATGACCTTGAAATGGAACGCGAGGAAAATGGGTATTGGTCCGCTTCCACCGACAAGGCCGAAATCGGTCATGAATATAAATATTTTATACGTAATGGGGAGCTGAAATTGGAACGCAACGACCCTTATGCGTTCGAAGTCACCAATAGCAATGGAAACTCCGTTGTCAGAAACCTTGACTTCGATTGGGGGGACGACACTTTCGAACTGGCACCCTTTAACCATTTAGTGATCTATGAGCTTCACGTGGGCACCTTTAACCGCAAAGACCCTCAAACGGTAGGCACCTTTGAGGACGTCATCGAACGGCTTCCCTATTTAAAGGAGTTGGGTATTAACTGTATCGAACTACTGCCCGTAGCCGAATTTGCGGGTGCGATATCGTGGGGCTATAATCCCGCACATCCGTTTGCCATAGAACAGGACTACGGGGGTCCAGAAGGGCTCGCTAAATTGGTCAAGGAAGCACATAAGGTGGGGATCGGGATCATAATCGACGTGGTATATAACCATTTCGGGCCATCAGATGTCGACCTTTGGCAGTTCGATGGATGGAGCGAGAACGACAAAGGCGGTATTTACTTTTATAACGACCATCGCAGCGAAACACCATGGGGCGATACCCGACCAGATTATGGCCGGCAAGAGGTACGACAGTACCTACGCGATAATGCCCTGATGTGGATAGAGAAATACCACTGCGACGGTTTACGCCTCGATGCCACTTCGTATATACGATTTGAGGGTGGTGGTCTAGGAGAGGACAAGGCAATAGAGGAAGGTAACCAGATGATGCGTGAAATCAATGCCGAGCTTCGGGAAAAACATCCAAGGACGATTACCATCGCAGAAGATCTCAAAGGGCATGAATTTGTGACCGATCCTATAGAAAGTGGTGGTATTGGCTACGGGTCGCAATGGGACATGAACTTTGTGCATCCTGTACGGGAAGTACTCGTTGATACCCATGACGAGAGCAGGGACCTGCAAAAGATAGTCGATGCCCTCGAATACCGCTACAGCGGAGACGCCTTCAAAAGGGTTGTCTACACCGAATCGCACGACGAGGTGGCCAACGGAAAGGCAAGGGTTCCAGAGGAAATACAACCTGGGGATGCCGAAAGCGGGTTTGCTAAAAAACGAGCACTCTTAGGCATCGTTTTGACCCTGACCGCTCCTGGAATACCCATGCTTTTTCAAGGGCAGGAATTTATTGAGGACGAGTATTTTCAAGATACCGAACAGCTCGACTGGAAAAAACAGAAAAGGCATAAGGGCATCTCAAGAATGGTAGGCGAACTCATTAAATTACGTACCGGTGCGTCGGATGGAGGAAACGGACTCCGTACCCAGCATCTATCCATAGTTCATTTTAACCCAGAAACGAAAGTGTTGGCGTACGAACGTGGAGAAGGCGAATCATCTCCCGTACTGGTGGTACTTAATTTTAGTGGTGAGGACCGTGATGACTATGGCATTGGTGTAGAAGAGGAATCCCATTGGAAATTACGCATCAATAGTGTGGCCAAGGAATACGACAAGGAATTTTCAGAAATAGAGGTTGTTGATCCCAAAACGGTAGAGGAGCCGACAGACGAACGACCCTTTACCGGGAACATTGACATCCCGGCCTACGCCGCACTGATATTCACGAAATAGGTTGCTTTCGGCAGTGTAGAAATCATCTAAACCTTTAGCTATGGCACTAAGGGAAAGGGAAACGGCTCGGTGATAAGTCTTGTAGGCTATCCCATACCTAGGACAATTAAAATCTAAATTGCTAATGAGACGAAATGATGAGCTATAAGAATATGGATATAAAGCAACAAGAAGAGCATGCCGTAGTTATCAAAAGTACAAAAGATGTAAAACGGATATATCTTTCAAGATAATGGTAAAACAAAACTTGATTTTTAATAGTAAACCCGGTGTGCATTATGGACAAATAGTAAGGGAATGTCAGTTCGAACGCTCAATTTTACAGTTATTTTATTGTAAAATTGAGTGTACTTCGGCTACCCTCGTGAACTATCGAGAACCCTTCGATAGCGCTCAGGACATTGCCACTTGGAACACGAAAGATTCTCGATGCTATTTTTCCTCCCGAAAAGATCGTAGAAATTACTCGAAGTGACATACCTTCCTAAACCTATAATCAAAATGCGCAACAGGTTAATAAATACTTTTCTAATCGCACTAGTCGTTGGCTTCATCGTATCTGGGATGTTCTCCGGTGGCTCGGAAATTTAATAAAAGTGGTTTTTTATTTTAGATGGTTGCTGCTAAAATTTACATTTTGGTTAGAAATTAGAAGTACTAATTCTTTTTGCTTTTAGCATATAAAGAGTTACTTATGTCGCTAAATTAGTTGTTGCTCGCATGTGAACTTATTTCAAAAAAAAACTTTCTATAGTTACTTGTCATATTTCAACACTTAAGTTATGGCTGTCAATATTATTTTAGTACCTATCGATTTTAGTGAAGCTGCTAAAATAGCCGTCAATTATGCATTGATGCTAGCGGAAAAATTGGATCATGAACTTAAATTCGTTCATGGGTATTCTTTAGGTCAGGTTGAAGAGAGGCCCATGGGCTTTGATATGGCCGCTGATGAAGAAAAGGAAGCACGTCAACGTTCAGAGGATTTTCTGTCACAATTTTCAAAGTTAAGGACCGTCAAGTATTCAAATGAATTTGTATGGGGGTCAATAGTAGACGCTATTTGCGAGACTGCGACTCAATATAAAGTGGACTTAATTGTAATGGTTACCAGTGGCGCAAGTGATTTGGGAAGTTTTTTCATTGGCACTACTAGTGAAAAGGTCAGTAAGAAAGCACCGTGTCCAGTATTGATTGTTCCTGACGGTCTAACCCATTTTAAGATTGAAAAATTGTGTTTTGCACTAAAATCAACGTATAGTGATCAAAAAGGTACGGTTTCATTGGTCCCGAAAATCATTGATTTATTTACCGCAGAACTTAGTATTGTGCTGATTTCTGAAAGGGATGAGATTGATGAAACATCTGAATTTTTACAAATACCCAACGCGCTACAAAAGTTGTCCAATTCTTTTCAGGTCATCGATCATAATGTCCCAGAGGAAGCAATTTCTGAATTTCTGACTGACAGTGACTCAGATATGTTAATCTTATATGATGAAGAGCAGGGATTTTTTGACGGAATTTTTAACCCGGGGCTGCGAAAAAAACTTGTATTCAATTCAGATATTCCACTTTTAATTTTGAAATGATTTTTTTTGGTATCAATACGCTATCATCTTTAGGCATATGAATGCTAAAAAAAATCCTGTCAAATCGAATATTATCTTATAACATAGTACTCAGTAGAAGCGTAGCGGTAATCCACAGCGTAATGCTCAAAAGCCCCCCTATCCATAAAAAATGTTTGAAATTGTAATTACCCAAAGCGTAGATCAAGGTGTTGGTCTGATAGCCTACTGGGGTAAAAAAGCTAAAATTTGCAGCGAACATCACTGATAGAATAAAGGGTTTAAAATCTAAGTCCATGCCCTGAGCTATGGATATAGCAATTGGCGTCATTATTATAGCGGTGGCGTTGTTACTGACCACCCCGCTCAAAAGCATTGTAACCAGGAACAACGTTCCTATTATAATGAAATTTGGCTGCCCGTTTAAAAAACCGAGTAGTTTTTCAGATATCCAGATATCTGCCCCGGTGTTATGCATCGCAATGCCCAGAGGTATCATCCCGGCCAAAAGGAAAAAGATTTGCCAATTTATTTTTTTATATACTTTGGTCAAATCGAGATTGTTTGTAATTAGCAATAACACCACCCCACTCAACGCACTTACCAAAATGGAAAGTACGGATGTTGCAGCTAGCGCGACTACTAGAAGCAACACGGCTAATGAAAAATAGCGTTTAAATTTTGAATTGTGCCGCATCGCTTCAAAGGCGTTCAATAACACAGTATTATCGATAGTCTCTAAAGATTCGAGGTTGTCCTTTGTGGTTTCCAATAACAGTCGGTCGCCAGCCCTTAGCACCAATTTATTCATACTACTGCCAACAAATCGATGTTTGAGA
>JBARCC010000483.1:0-5860 GCA_049793635.1 Maribacter sp.
GGCTTCCCTGAGAAATTACTTCCATCCTCTAGCACTGGGGAAATAGTGCACCACTCCTTTTATACGCTATCCTATAATGAACCTTGCGAACAGGCAGAATGGGTGGCCCATGTTTTGGATAAAAGCCATTTGACCTATAAGGATAGAAAACGCCCCTACTTTATCGAAGACCCTTTTGTTTCCTCCAAATCGGCAGATTGGAAAAATTATAAAGGCTCAGGATATGATAGAGGCCATTTAGTGCCCGCCGGTGACCGTAGGTTTTCCGAAAATGCGTATAATGAAACGTTTTACACGAGTAATATTAGTCCGCAAGACCGAGCGTTCAATGGTGGTATTTGGAACGATTTGGAACAACAAACAAGACGTTGGGCGAAGAAGTATGGTACGCTTTATGTGTTTACCGGTGGAGTTTTAAAAAAGGGATTGAAGGAAATTGGCGAGGAGGAGGTCGACGTACCCGAAAATTTCTATAAAATTATAGCCCGTAAAAGGGGAAATGAACTAGGGGTCATCGCTTTCATGATTCCTAACGCGCAACAGGTCAAGGAGCTATCTACCTTTAGGGTTTCTGTAGATGTGGTGGAAAAAGAAACAGGTATCGATTTTTTTGCCCAATTGCCTGTCAAAGAACAGGAATCATTTGAAAAGACCGTTCGAAGAAGCGACTTTGAGTTCTAGATACTTTCTTTAAGCCTATTGGTATCTAGCTTCAAAAATATAAACAGCAGGATGGTGAAGAATAACAGTCCCGAGCCTCCATAGCTGAAGAAGGGTAGTGGAATTCCGATGGTGGGCAGGACTCCGATGACCATGCCGATATTTATAAAATAATGAATGAACAATATGGATATGACACCGTAACCGTACATGCGCGAAAAGGCATTTTTTTGCCGCTCGGCCAGTGAAATCAATCTTAAAAAAAGAATTGTGAATAACAGGATAACGGTTCCGGTGCCTATAAAGCCCCATTCTTCGCCTACGGTACTGAAAATATAATCGGTATGCTGTTCGGGTACGAAATCTCCCTTGGTTCTGGTTCCTTCCAAAAATCCTTTACCAAAAAAACCACCCGACTCAATTGCCTTTTCAGATTGGTACGTATTGTACCCGATTGTTTTTCTGATCTCCTCTAATTTCGAAGCATCTTTTTCCAATCGTAGCCACAAGCCAAAGCGGTCTCTATGCCTTTGCTCGAAAACATTGTTGAAGACAAAATTTACGGAGAGTGAAAACAATATGACCACAATCCCGACAACCGCAAGTGGGACAAAGGGAATTTTAAATGATTTTCGTTTGAAAGCGAATAAAAGTATAATGAAAAGGGCTAACCCGATAACCAGCCAAATGGTGCCGAACATGAGGGTAATGATAAAGATGAGAATGAAACTTATTCCAATGGTCAGGTAAAATAACGGGAGCCCTTCCCTAAAGATTACAAAAACCAAAGCAAAAAACACCAAGGCACTGCCCGGGTCGGGTTGTGGTATAATAAGCAGCGCGGGAATTACGATAATCAAAATAGCATAAAGCTGATCTTTACGCCGTTTGATGTCGGTTTGGATATCGCTCAGGTATTTTGCGAGGGCAAGGGAAGTGGCTACTTTCGCCAATTCGGAAGGTTGCAGATTAAAAAACCCTAAATCGTACCAGGAAGTGGCACCTGCGATTGTTTTGCCGAATACAAATAGCCCGATCAACGATACTATGGTAATCAAATAGAGTAAGCTTGAGAAACGTTCGTAAAAGTTTACCTCTAAGGAGAGCACGAGCAGGATGGCGACCAAACTTACCCCTACGAAAAAAAGCTGTTTTCCGTAAAGTGTGTCGAAATCAAAAATGGAGCTATGGGCTCCTGTAAACGTGCTTGAGTAGATATTGATCCACCCAATAAAGACAAGTGCTATATAGATGAAAACACTCAGCCAGTCGATGCGCCTTAGAATGCTTCTACCAGACACGCTCGTTTATTTTGAACTCCTCCCCACTGTAAGGTTTCGCGTATTCAGCTTCCAATGTTTTTTCTAGCATTCTTTTTTCAAGATCTTTACGGGTAATTTCTCCTTTCAGATACTTTTCAATCATTAGGGAAGCAATATGACCTGCATACCTGGCACCAAAATATCCGTTTTCAATGTACACCGCGATTGCGATTTTAGGATTGTCCACAGGAGCAAAAGCAACGAAGACAGAGTGGTCCGTCAATTGCGTGCGTACCCCGTTAATTTTTGTAAAATTCTCTGCGGTACCTGTTTTACCGGCGATTTCGATACCGGGAACTTGCAACCTTGCAGCAGTTCCTTTCGTGTATACATCTGCCATTCCCCTAACAACTGGCTCAAAATGCTTTGGATCGATGGTGGTATGCTTGGCTTCCGTAAATTTAGAGTCGGTGATTTCATTTCCCTCTATTTTTTTTAGGATGTGGGGGGTGAAATAATGGCCCCTATTGGCAATGGCCGCGGTCATGTTCGCCAACTGTACCGGGGTCGCTAAAATCTCCCCTTGCCCAATGGCATTCGAAATGATATACGAAGAGCTCCATCTATTGTCCCCGTACCAGGTATCGTAATATTCCTTGTCGGGAATCCTTCCTTTCTGACCGAAGGGAAGATCATACCCCAAGTAGTCGCCGAGACCAAAACTGCGCATGTGCTTTTCCCATACATCCATAGCCTCATCGGTAGAGTCAAAATGTTCGAAGATTTTTCGGAAGGTTCCTGCGAAGTAGGCATTACACGACTTATAGATTCCGACGTTCATGTCACGTGTGCCGCCACCACAATGGCATCCTCTCTTTTTCTTGCCCACATAAAAACCATGAAAACACTGTATAGTAGTAGATTCTGTCATGGCACCCTCTTGCAATGCGATAAGGGCATTTAAGGTCTTGAAAGGAGATCCAGGGGGTTGTTGGGCGTGTATGGCTCGGTCCCAAGTAGGGTTGGCTACCGTGTCGTTATATAAGACGGTATAATTCTTTGAACGCTCCCTGCCGACCAACAAAGAAGGGTCATAGGTGGGGCCAGATATCATAGAAAGAATTTCGCCCGTAGAAGGTTCCAAGGCAACAATGCCACCTCGTTTACCGTTCATCAATAATTCGCCGTATTCCTGAAGGGTCTTATCGATGGTAATGCTAATTTGCTTTCCCTGTTCTGGTAAGGTATCTAAAGTACCATTCTTATATGGGCCGATATCACGGTTAAATCGGTCTTTTTGAATGTACTGCACCCCTTTTCTGCCCCTAAGGAGGTCCTCATAATAGCGCTCGACCCCGGTTCTACCTTTAAGTTCGCCCTGTACGTAATATTTGTTCACGGCAAGGTCCCCTTCGTTTACTTCGCTAATGTATCCCAATACATTGGCCGCACTGGGCGTATCGTAGTACCGTAAAGACCTTTTTTGAATATAAAAACCCTTATACCTGCGCATTTTCTCCTGCAATTGGGCATAGTCTTGTTTGGATAGTTGAGGGACCAATACAGAAGGCAATCGCGGGGAATACACTCTGGCCTTCCTCAATTTTTCAACGAATTTGTCCTTATCTATATTGAGCAACTTGCAGAATTCAAGCGTATCCAATGGTTTTACTTCCCGCGGGATAACCATGACGTCATAAGCGGGATCATTGCCGACCAATAAATTTCCATTTCTATCATAGATGTATCCACGCTCGGGATAATCATAGATCGCTTTAATGGCGGGATCTTCTAAAACCTGATCTTTCGAAAAACTGAAAATTTGTAAATAGGAGAGCCTTCCCAAAAAGGTAATCCCGATAAGGATGATGATCGATGATAAAAGAATTTTTCTCATTCCTTTTTACTACTGAACAGTGTGCTAAAAAATAAACCTAAAATTAATGTGGAAAACCCCACGGCCACCGTTTTTTGTAAAATTAAGAGTCCGTTGGAGAAGCTAAAAATTTCTAGGGTAAAATAAACCAAATGATGTATTATAATTAATAACGCTAAAAATGTAAATTGTTGTGCTTTAGTGGTATTGTTTAACTTAAAACTTTGGAATTCAAAGTTCACTCCAAAAACAAACCGCATAAGGGTCGGTCTTAAATAGGCAATGGTAATGGTTGCCGCGGTATGGATGGCCAAGGTATCCGAGAAAACATCTACACACATTCCTAGAAAGAAACAGACGAGGATAAAGGTCGTTCTATTCTCCTTGATGGGATACCAATATAAGAAGAGTATATATACAAGCGGATTTATGTACCCGAAAAAATTCAGCTTATTGAAGACCAATACCTGTACAAGCACCAAAAGTACAAAACGAAGTACGTTTAAAAAGAAGGTACTATTGATCATTCGATTGTGTTTCTGCTTCTAGTTGTAAGATTTCTTTTCTTCGTAGATTTTGAATAATATATACATTCCCGATATTGGTCATGTCATTAAAAAGCTGGACATCGATGTAGTAAAAACTTTTAGAACTATCCAAATCAAACTTTTTAATGGTGCCGATAGGAATGTTCTCCGGGAAGATACTACTCATGGCTCCCGTGACAATCGTATCCCCAATGGTCAAAGGCACCAATCTTGGTATATCGATGAGTTGTACCACATTGTACTCTTGGGTATGCTCCCAGACCAAGGAACCAAAATGGTTTGAATTTTTTATTTTGGCGTTGATGTTCGATTTTTCGTTCAAGATACTTTGAACCGTTGAAAAATTGGCAGAGGTATTCTCCACAATACCAAGAATGCCCTTATCGGTGATAACCCCCATATCTTGGCCGATACTGTCATGTACGCCTTTATCGATGGTGATGTAATTTCTTTGGTCTGCAAAGCTATTATTGATGACCCTACCTTTTACGATCGTATAATTAATATCCGTAGTGTCAATATTTATAGCGGTAAGCTCATCAACATTATAAAGTTTGTTCCTCAACATCTCATTTTCTTCCACCAATTTTTTATTCTCCTCCCGAAGCCCAAAATAGGAAGTGATGTCATTGGACATGGAATAGACGCTCCCTGAAATATAGTTGGAAGAATTCAAAAATTTAGATTGATGGTAGGAATGGGACTGAAAGGTGAATATCAAGGAAATGAAGAGCAACAGAAGGTAGAGCAGAAAAGTCTTGTTCCGTATTAAAAAATTGATAATCTGTTGCATTCAGACTTAGATGATATTAAGACCCACTAAAAGTACTTTTATTTGATCAAAATGCTTTTATACCGTTCCAGATTCTTTAGGGCAATGCCGGTGCCACGAACTACGGCACGTAAAGGATCTTCGGCAATGTATACCGGTAGGTCCGTTTTCTGGGACAATCTTCTGTCAAGACCACGTAGCATGGATCCGCCACCCGCGAGGTAGATGCCAGTATTGTAAATATCCGCTGCCAATTCTGGCGGGGTTTGCGATAAGGTTTCCATGACCGCATCTTCAACTCGTAGTATGGATTTGTCCAAAGCCTTCGCTATTTCCCGATAGGATATCTGTACTTGTTTCGGTTTCCCGGTCAAAAGATCACGCCCTTGAACCGACTTTTCATCAGGGGGCGATTGTAGGTCTTCCGTAGCGGAACCGATTTCGATTTTAATGGCCTCTGCCGTGGCTTCACCCACGTAAAGGTTATGCTGTGTGCGCATGTAGTAGATAATATCGTTGGTAAAGACATCACCTGCAATCTTGACCGATTTATCACAAACGATTCCTCCTAAGGCGATAACCGCAATTTCTGTGGTACCCCCCCCTATATCTACGATCATATTTCCTTTGGGCTGCATAATATCCAAGCCAATACCTATGGCGGCGGCCATTGGCTCATGAATGAGATACACTTCCTTTCCATTAACCCTTTCGGCAGATTCCTTTACCGCACGCATCTCAA
>JBARCC010000484.1:0-3319 GCA_049793635.1 Maribacter sp.
CCTCAAATGGCGCCATGTATTTCGCGTTGGTTTTGGCTTAACTTTACACTATTTGGGATAGTAGCAGTTAGTTGAGCGAAAATGCGGCGCTGAATTTAAAAGTGGGGATGTATACCCGAAATTTATCCGAAGTACCCATGGTCACCATGTTATAATGCCCTTTCATTGCACCTATCGGGGAAGTCAATAGACAGCCGGAATTGTAGGTATGCGAAGTTCCAGGTTGTATCACAGGTTTTTTGCCGATGACGCCTTCACCGTCCAAGGTCTCCATGTCATTAAGTGAATCATAAATTTTCCAATGGCGGGAGGTAAGCTGCACGGCATCCTTACTTTGGTTCTCGATGGTAATGGTATAGCCAAACGCATAATGCATTTTGTAGTTTTTGAAGAAGGTACCTTCAAAGCTAGTTTGGACCGAGATTTTAATGCCTTTGGTGACTTGTGTTATCATCATTCCTCAATAGGTAAATATGCTTGACGTTATTAATATTAATATGCCCAGGCTTGCTAAAATAAAAAAAACAGTATTAAGTATGAAATATTTTAGTACGGTTTTAACGCGTCCCTGTCCATAAAAATGTCGCATCGCTTTGTATAAGTAGATGGAGAATATAAACAGAAAAAATCCCTCACTACTAATGTCAAAAGCTACATTTAATAGTAGGCTTATAATGAGCAAGATAAATAATAACGATTGGTTGTGAAAACTAAAGATCAAATGATCGGTATACGTATATGTTTTCCTGATGTACATCAACCAAATAAATACCGAGAAGATGGGCAAGAAGAAAAATGTGGCGAACGGTAGTTTAGAAATGAGGCTATTGAAAAATGTACCGGGCCGTTTTTCAATTTCGATCAGACGCTCTGCTGCGCTGTAGCTCATTTTATTTTCGATAGTCGACCCTAGTTCATAAGTGGTTACTGCCTGTTGATAATTGCTGATGGTGTCTTTGTTGATTGCCAGTTTAAAAAAGTCGATTTTTTCGAAAAAGCGTACGAACATTCCGTGCTCGCCAATGTTGTTGAAATAGGTTTTGGGATGGGTGAGCATTACCGTTTCAACCGAATCGGTGCGTTTGTCAAAAAATTTTTGGTTTTTCAATGAATCCAGAGCGTTCAAGACCTCCTTTCTTTCCGTCTCGTTTTCAAATGTTGCCTGTTCTATTTCCTTTTCAAGGTTAAAATCCATCTGCTGGTAATCGGTCCCAAATTTGTTGAACGTTTCGAAATCCCCATTGAATCCCATTAGCAGAAAGTAGACGATTGCCAAACTTAACAAGAACCTGAAGGGATTGGTGTAGGATAGCCGTTTGCCTGCAAGGTATTCCCTTGTGATGTTTCCCGGCCTTAGCAAAAGGGCAAATAAAGTTTTAAATAATTTAGAATCGTAGGAAATAACGTTTGAAAAGAATTCCTCGAAAAAATCAAGAAGAGAGAGTTTTTTTGTGCTGTTCGCCTGGGAGCAATTGGGGCAATATTTATCGCTCAAATCCAATGGATGCCCGCAGTTGAGGCATTCTACGCCACGGTATTTCAGACGATACCTACCTGCGTTATGTACTGTGGGTTTATTTTGCATGCGTACGGTAAAACATGGTAAATCTATTAGTTGGTGATATTACGTGAATTTGCCGTTCCGATGCCGATAATACTATCGTACATATCCCCAAAATCTCTGTAATACACCAGAATCAAGTACGCATTCTCGGTAAAATGGGAATTGCCGCTGACCGCGTTCAACGCAATTTCATTTTCGTTTCTGAGCACGTACTTATAATTGTAAAAGCCTTGCTTCATTTTCATGGTCGCTTCCATCATACCATTGTTCTCGTTATAGGTCATTCTGTTCTCATGGGTCAGCGCATAATTGTTGAACTTCCCGAAAATATATACCTCGTCAAGGGCGATGTACTCATTATACGGCAGGCTAAAATTAACGTAGGTATACTCGGCTTCCCTTGAGGCATTATCACCTTGCAGAGTCCTTACAACGAAATCCCCGTTGATATCCGGGAAGTACGTATAGGGTTGGTCGCTCCGAAATTCGTCGGTAAACAGGTAATGGCTGTAAAGGTCGGCCACCTCTATTCTCGAAATTTGAGAAGTGGGAGCCCTGAGATCGCTGGTGTCGAAGAGCAGGTATTCGTTTCCTCCAAAAAAAGCGGTTTCCTGGTCATATCTATAGACCAACTCATTGCCCAGGGTGTATTGGGGGGCAATATCGTAGATAGCGGTAGGCCAGTAATAATTTTGGATAATGGCAACCTTTACCTCTTTCTTAGGATTGATCAATCTTAAGTTGGGAGATGTGATGTTGAAATGGACGACCTGCTTTTCATTGAGAAAATTGAAATCCCTAGAACGTTTTACGGTGGCGGCAACACTCACCGTATTGGTATATACCACAAACCGTCTAGAAAACTGGAGTTCGTAGGTGCTGTTGTAAATCTCCATAACATAGTTGCCACTTACCTTTAAGCTCACATTTTCGTTGGGTAGGGTAAGTTGGTAATTAGAATAGGTTTCTAGGGTAGTGTAGCTGTTTTCATAATTAATGATGCGTTGATTGTCCACGCCATCTAAATATTGGGACTTTAACAATGCCGATTTTTGCCAATCATAATCGCAGTGTATGATTTTGTAGTAGTAATCCTGTTCATTTGCCAAGATATCGTCAAATTCCAAGTAAATAGGCTCCCCAAGTTGAACGATTGGGAACTGATCTGCAGTAGGGCCTTTGAAAATTATGGTTTTGATATTCTCGGGTGGATTTGCCTCTTCCTGAACCTGTGCAAACGTATTCGACAAGAAAAATAGAAAGATGAAATGTTTAAGAAAAATACGCATTGTATAGCTTTTTTTTAGGTAAAGATAAACAAAAACGATGCCTGAAAAATATAGCTCGCCGTAATGCCGAAATTCTAGGTTAATTATTATGAAAACGCACTTTTTGTACTTAAATTTGCTCAAATTTTGTTAACCTAAAGGTCTACATGCACATGTCCAAAGACATTCGAATTAAGAAGGGGCTCAACATCAACCTTGTCGGTGCCGCAGAACAATCTACTTCAAAAGCCGTATCAAGCAATGTATATGCCTTGCAGCTCAGCGATTTTTATGGGATTACTCCAAAAATGCTGTTGAAGCAAGGGGCTGAGGTAAAAGCGGGCGAACCTCTTTTCTACAACAAGAATATAGAGAGCATGATGTTCGTTTCTCCTGTGAGTGGGGAGCTTATAGAGATTGAAAGAGGAGATAGGCGTCGTATTCTTACGCTAAAGATTTTGGCAGATAAAACACAGGAAGTAGTGTC
>JBARCC010000485.1:0-9303 GCA_049793635.1 Maribacter sp.
TAAAGTAACACGGCCGATGTACTCAGTATGGCCATGCCCTTACTTTTAGGTGCGATGAAAAAAAATGTTTCCTCTCCAGGGGGTGCACAAGGGTTAATGAGTGCCCTATCCGGCAAACATAACGGTAGCATTCTAGATAACCTTGGTGGCCTTTTTGAAGGGGGCGTAGACGATCAGGTGATGCAGGACGGTGCCGGAATATTAGGCCACGTTTTCGGAAACAAGCAACCACAAGTGGAAAATGCATTGAGCCAAAAATCGGGACTTGATGCAGGTGCGATCGCCCAAATACTTAAGATTGCCGCACCGATCGTAATGGGCTATATCGGAAAGGAAACCGCACAGAGCAATGTCAACGATTCTTCGGGAATGAACGCTTTATTGGGAAGTATGCTCGGCGGACAACCTAAAGAGAACCAAAGTCTGATCATGACGCTTTTGGATGCCGACGGTGATGGAAGCATTTTAGACGATGTAGCGGGCATGGTCATGGGAAGCAACAAGAAAAAAGGGGGACTGGGCGGTCTTTTGGGCGGTCTTTTCGGAAAATAGAATGCTTTTAGGCAAGCCTGCCCGATTTTAGGCCAGTAAAAAAGTAGTAAATCGTGTAATCACCTGCGCTAAATTCGATTACGATCAAAAGCATGATTTTTAATTCAGACCGCTTGTGTAAGCAAGCGGTTTTTTTGTACCTTAAATAGATGAAAAAGAATTATGCGTGCTTACGGCTGGGAACGTCCCTCCTACTCTTCTTTTTGATACTGCTCGTATCGAACTGCGGTACTACAAAAGATGTCCTTACCATTTCTGAAGAAGAAAAAAATGCTTTTGATCAAGTTGAGGGGGATACCATCAAGATTACCAACGAAGAAACGGAGTATGAAATCATCATCATAGAGCCTGGCTTTAATTTCTGGTTGGCCTCCGTAGCAAGGCCAGAAGGCTATTATTCACAATCTTTTCTTGAGAATCGAAATTATATCATGGTCACGGAATGGAACCAACGGGTACTTCAACCCCTACGGTTCAACCCCAACCTGTACGAGCTCCAAATCGATTATAGACAAAATATCGATTATGGGTATGAGGTCAATTATAAACTGTACAATTACTTTATATATTTCCAACGCAAGTACAACCAACGTCTAGGCCCTTTTTTACCAAGGCTATAACCCCTATATTTGCCGATTTATAAACAATTATGCAAAGGTTAAAGGAGCGTTGGGGTATCACCACTAATTTTCAACTCGTCATTATTTTTATTGTTTTCGCGATTACGGGATCTTCGTCCGTTTTTGTAGCGAAACCCTTTTTACACTTCATCGGCCTACAAGAATCGAATTTTCCCGAAACATGGTGGGGAGCAGTGTTATATTGGACTTTACGGATTTTATTGATTTTCCCGTTTTACCAAATCCTTTTAGTCATTTATGGTTGGTTATTCGGCCAATTCAAGTTTTTTTGGGCATTTGAAAAGAAAATGTTAGGTAGATTAGGGCTTGGATTTTTGTTTAAATCCCACAGTTAAGGTTTTTTTAACATAGAGTTCTGGTACTTTCATTAATTTAGGCCCGTGAGAAATTCTATCTTCAGAAATTTTTCGATTTTCATGATGTTGGCCTTACTATTTGTAAAGGTGTCTTCTTTTCATGTATATACTCACCAGGATAATACGGTCGACGGTATTGAAAATTGTAAAATTTGCGAATTGGCAATTCAAAATTTGAACGTAGAATTCTTACCTGTTGCTATTCTCATTATCGTTTTTTCACTGTTCCTATTCGCAGTTGACAAATCGATACGGGAACTTCATTCTGTATTACCCTCTACATTTTTACGCAATCCTTACTTTGGCAGGCCTCCACCACAGGTCTAAGTACCCACTGATTTAAGAAAACTAGAATTCGCGAACCTTCAGGTCGAATTCATTCAGCGTAAAATTCATTTAATGAACAGATTTTTATTCTTCGTTATCCTTTTTGGCGGCCTATACGGTTCCGCTCAAGATTGCAATTCAATTCTACTAGGAGAAATTGTAGATTTCCACGATAACAGCCCCTTGGTCGGGGCGACCATATCGATTACTGGAAAAAATTTGAGTACTCTTTCGAAGAAAGGCGGTAAATTCAATTTTAAGAATCTCTGCGATGGCGTCATAGAACTTGAGGTATCACATCCAGAATGCACCTCAGAATTTGTAACGCTGACCATTAATGGGGATACCTACCGAAAAATTAGGCTAGAACACCATCTTGAAGAGTTAGAAGAGGTTCGTGTAGTCGGCGATATCCCTAAAAACACAAATTCTGGACAGGAAAACGAACTGTCCATAAAAGATATCGAGCGCAATAGTGGTACTAGCTTAGGGGATGCATTGAAGCAAATTCCTGGGATATCTACGCTGAATACCGGTGGCAATATCGTAAAACCGGTGATACAAGGTTTGAACGGAAGTAGAATTCTTATACTTAACAACAATGTGCGCATGCAGGATATGGAATGGGGAGAAGAGCATGCTCCAAACGTAGATATCAACGCAAACCAAAAAATAAGTGTTGTCAAAGGAGCGGCGGCATTGGAATATGGAGGCGATGCCATTGGAGGCGTAATCGTTCTTGAACCACAACCCACCATCAGAGCCGATTCACTTTTTGGAAAGACCCAAATAAATCTGTTTTCCAATGGTCGTGGAGGAAACATTACATCCTCTTTAATAAAGACGTACCAGTCTGGGCTGTACCTAAAAGGACAGGGCTCGTATAAGCGTTTGGGCGATTTAGAAGCTCCTGACTATTTGCTATCGAATACGGGAATACTGCAAAAAGGGATTTCTTTTACCATGGGGAAAAGAGATTTTATCCAAGGGTGGGAAGGATATTACTCGTTCTTCGAATCTGATATCGGTATTTTAAGGGCTTCCCATATCGGTAACGTAGATGATTTGATCCAGTCCATCAATAGCCAAGAACCCATCATCATCAATGATTTTAGCTATGACATTGAACGACCTAACCAAGAAGTTTCCCATCATTTGGGAAAACTAAACTATTACAGAAGGTTTGAGGGTGTAGGAAAATGGACATTTCAGTACGACTTTCAAAAAAATAGAAGATTTGAATATGATATTCGCGTTGGTGATGATGCGCAAAAAGCATCGCTAGACCTTCAATTGACCACACATTCGGTACTTACCGATTTAAAGTTCGATGCCAAGCAAGATCTAGAGATCAAGGTAGGACTTTTGGGTAGGTACCAAACGAACTTTGCAAACCCAGATACGGGCGTTAGAAGATTGATTCCCGATTATAATAAATACGATTTTGGTCTATATGCAATTGGGGAGTACCTTTTAAATGAATCTTGGTCGGTAGATGCCGGATTACGGTATGACTTTAGCCGAATCGACGCAAAAAAATTCTATAGAACCTCTAGATGGGAAGAACGCGGTTATGATGAAGATTTTCCAGACCTGGTCATCGAGGATTTAGGCACTCAATTGTTGACGAACCCAATTTTAGACTTTCATAATTTTTCAGCTACCGCAGGATTTAAGTATGTATGGGATGCCGAGCATACTGTTCGATTTAATGTTGCACATTCTCAAAGAGCACCCAATCCATCTGAATTGTTCAGTGACGGATTGCACCATTCGGCCGCACGTATAGAACTCGGTGATTTACGTATTAAAAGCGAAAGATCCTCTAAGTTATCCGCTTCCATAGAACGAAATGGATCCGATTGGGGATATACGGTTGCTCCATTTATGAATAGTATCGCTGATTTTATCCTAGTTGAGCCCACCGATGTAGAGTTTACCATTAGAGGAGCGTTTCCGGTATGGTCCTACAGACAAACCAATGCGTTATTAATGGGGGTGGATGCGTCTGTTTATACCAAACCAACGAACAGTATACGAACGGACCATAAATTTGCATGGGTAAGGGGAACGGATACAAGCAATGCTATCGATTTGATAAATATCCCCGCAGCGAACCTCACGAATAGGATTTCGTATGTTGCCCCCAAAATACATAATCTGTTGATCAGTCTTGAGAGTCAATACGTTTTCGAACAGACGAGATTTCCGCCGAATATTACCGTTTTTTCACCACAACAACAGCAAGAGGTGCTGTTGGACATCAACACTCCACCACCAGACTATCATTTATTGGCGCTGAATACAGAAATGTCCTTTAGCATACAAAACAATAATGACCTTACGGTAGGCTTAACGGCCTCTAACCTATTGGATATCTCTTTTAGGGATTATTTAAATCGTCTACGTTATTTCGTAGATGACATGGGAAGGAACATTAGCCTACGTCTTATCTATAATTATTAACTTTAATAGTACTCAAATGAAAACAAGCACCGTAATAACAAAAACTGCAAAATTCAATACCATTTTTCTAATGGCTATTTTAGCCGTAACAATTTTTTCCTGTTCAGATGATGAAAATCCAGTTGCAGTGGATGAGGAAGAATTAATAACGACGATGAACATTACCCTAAGCTCCACCGGAAGTGCAGACATTTTATTGCAATCTAGGGACTTGGATGGTGATGATCCCCAGCCCCCTGTTATTACGGTAGCGGATCTAGCGGCAAACACCACCTACAGCGGGAGTATTGAATTGTTGAACGAGACAGTGGATCCCAACGAGGATATTACCGCAGAAGTTGCGGAAGAAGACGATGAACACCAATTTTTCTTTACCAATACCGGAGCGATTACGGAGGTTACCTACGATGATGAGGACGAGAATGGAAATCCGGTGGGCCTAAGCTTTATTTTGACTACAGGAGACGCAGGAACAGCAACATTACAGATTACGCTGCGCCATGAGCCTAAAAAACCGAACGATGGTACTTTAGCGGATGCAGGAGGTGAAACCGATATTGCACAAACCTTTACCTTGACTGTTGTAGAATAGGCAAAGTACATACGTCCAACGTGGTGATTTAACTATCATTTTACAGGAGCCAAGAATTCCACTATTAAAAGTAGATTCTTGGCTCTTTTTTATAACCATTCTCTTCACACCATTCAACTTAGGGATCGTGCCTATTTTTGCAGACTTTGCTTTTCAAGCTCGTACCAATCGATATGGGTAAGCGCAGCTCTTCTGCCCTTTTCCAAGGGAGGATAGTTTTTGACCAGATACCTTACGATTACGTCTTGTTGCTCCCCAAGTGGCCATAAGCCTTGGGTTTTCTGCATCCAACGTATCGTAGCGTTCCATTGCTCCGCTCCCATTCTATTCTGTATCACCAATTTGGCGGAGTGGCAGGTGGTACAGTTGTTGATCACCATTTGAAGACCTTGGTCATCGATCAGACCGGTTCTTAGGTGAATGCCGTCGACAATCGATTCGGGATCGACTTCTATCAAGTCTTCCGTAGGTTGCTGTGCCTTATTGATGTACAGCACAGAGATACCCGCTACCATTAGCAAACCAAGGATCACGATTAACGTCGTAAAGATTCCCCTTCGCCTTTTATGGTATTCTTTTTCGTGTTGCATCAGACAATTTTTATGGCAATTCTATGGCAGGCATTGTTCAAATACCCTTTAGGATTCCACCCCGGTAGTACCATCGGTTGTTGGTTACCTTGTGCATCCGTAGCCCGGGCCCATATTTCATAGTAGCCTTTTTTAGGAAAGCGGATCTGTGCCTTAAAATGTTGCCATGCCAAGCGATTGGCTGGTTTTTCTACACTAGCAGATTTCCATGAAGAACCATAATCAATCGAATATTCCATTTTTACGACCTCTAGTTCACCCGCCCAAGCATGCCCGTTCACAGAAAGCGAAGACCCTAACTTTAGCATAGCCCCAGATTTCGGGTAGGTTATCAGTGATTTAACCGGCATAGATTCAATGATACACATTTGCGTATCGTCGACCGTTTCACCCGGAGCCACAGTTTCACAGGGCACTCGATACGAGCTACCCTCCATTTTTTCACCGTCATGTACGATATTTCGAACCGAAATTCTATTGACCCATTTTCCGGACACCGACGCAGGCCAGCCACCGGCAACTAAACGCAACGGAAAACCATGCACCAACGGAATCGGTTTTCCGTTCATCTCGAAGGCCAGTAAAGTCTCGTCTTGCATCCCTTTGGCAATAGGTACTCCTCTCGATATCGGTTCTTTTTCGGGATTTTTACTCAGGTGCACATCAGAAGCATGGTACCCTATATACACCGCATTGTTTTTTATACCGACGTCGCTCAGCACATCCTTCAACCGTACGCCCGTCCATGTTGCACAGGATATTGCGCCGACCGTCCATTGGTTGCCCTTTGCAGGTGGATTGAACTCGCTTCGGCCATTTCCACCACACTCCAAAGTCAATTGGTAGGTATGCGATTCGAATTTATTTTTCAACTCTAAAAGTGAAAAGGTTTTCGGTGTGGCAACAGCCTCACCATCGATTGTTAACTTCCAAACACTCTCATCCACTGCAGCGGGAATCAAACCATTATTGCGGATGAACATATATTTATTTGGCGTAACGCGATCGTTCAAAAGATGTGCTTGAGCCTCCATATTCCACGGTACATCGTTCAAAACGACCATAGCCTCATCTTTGCCGAACAACTTGAACGGATCGGTTTCCTGAAAAGCCAATGGGAGATAGTCGCTTGGCATCGACCCCGCAAACACAATCTCAGCACCGAGTAACGCGCAGAGACTGCTTAAACTTGATTTGGTCAAAAAACTTCTTCTTTTCAAAACATTTTTTTATAACTACACCTCATTTAGATGTTGGCCGCGTTAGACTTCGATCGGCCTACTTGAATTTTCTCCCTTAAAAACATAAGTATACAACCACATGAGGGTAAATGAGGGTATAAGATCAAAACCAGGAACAATTTCTTCGATGAAGGTGATGACACCCGCTACCTGCCCTACCGTACCCTTATACATTCTGGTCATTAGCCAAGCGGCTAGAGGGGCCCAGACTATATCGGAAAATTCACCGATAAAGGGTATGGCAAAAGAAAGCATCCCTATACCATCAAAAAGCAGCCCCATGAGAAGCTGCTTATATTTTTTATTTTTGAATATTGACATACTGAAAAAGTAGTAATTCTAAAATAGAAATACAACAAAGATGTCAAAATTAATAGCCAAACACCAGCGCTATAATCTGTTGATTAGGAAAGTTTGGAACTGATCAGCTTTAAGAATTCGTTTCTTGTTTCAATTTTTTCAAACTGTCCCCTGAATCCAGAAGTAGTGGTCACCGAATTTTGCTTTTGTACCCCACGCATCATCATACACATGTGCGAAGCCTCGATGACCACGGCCACACCCTTAGGTTTCAAGGTAGTGTTGATACATTCCAAAATATCGTGCGTTAATCGCTCCTGTACCTGCAATCTTCTGGCAAATACATCGACAACCCTTGGTATTTTGCTTAACCCTACAATATGTCCGTTTGGTATGTAGGCTATGTGTGCCTTTCCGAAAAAAGGCAGCATATGGTGTTCACATAGGGAATACAGCTCAATATCCTTGATGATGACCATGTCGTCATACGCTTCTTTGAACATGGCACCCTTTAAAATTTCTTCGGCATCCTGCTTGTATCCCTGCGTCAAGAACAACATGGCTTTCGCAGCTCGTTCAGGGGTTTTAACGAGGCCTTCCCTTTCGATATCTTCGCCAATTTCATTAATTATCGAAGAATATCTGTTCTTAACTTCATCGGTTATTTCAAGATTGTATTCTTCTAAATTTCTATAAGGAGACATATGGTATATTTTATGTTTAATCTAAAACAAATTAAGTTCAACAAAAGTACTCTTTTCTTTCATCAACAACCCTAAATATTTCTTAAATAGGCACGACAAACCTACACTTTTTGAACCCACATTTTTGCTGTTCTGCATTACGGGCCTTCAAATGAGTGCTAACTATTCGGTGGGTACTCCTTTTTAGTTAATTTTACGCTTCTTAAGATACCTATAAAGCATTATCGATACACATGATCAAAGCTTCGAACTTACACAAATATTACGGAAACTTAGAAGTTTTAAAAGGGGTTGACCTGCATATACGGAAAGGGGAAATAGTCTCCATCGTCGGCGCCTCGGGCGCAGGAAAGACTACGTTGCTTCAAATTCTAGGCACCTTGGACAACCCCAATAATAAAAGTGATAGTTCGTTGTTGATCAATGAAACGAACACCGTAACCTTATCGGATAAGGAACTTGCCAAATTCAGGAACGAGCATATCGGTTTTATATTTCAGTTTCATCAATTATTACCTGAGTTTACTGCTTTGGAAAATGTATGTATACCTGCGTTTATTAAAAAAACGGAAAAAAATACGGCCGAAATCCGGGCAAAGGAATTGTTGGATTTTCTAGGTCTTTCTGAAAGGTACCATCACAAGCCCGCAGAACTTTCGGGTGGTGAACAGCAGCGCGTAGCCGTAGCGCGCGCCTTGATCAACAATCCATCCATCATATTCGCGGACGAACCGAGTGGAAATTTGGATTCTGAAAGTGCCGATAACCTTCACAGGTTATTCTTTGAATTGCGTGAGAAATTCGGTCAAACCTTTGTTATCGTAACCCATAATGAAGAACTGGCAGAAATGGCAGACAGAAAATTGACTATGGTGGACGGTAAAATCGTTGACAAAGAAATAATCGTAGCCTAAAATCGACTCGATGTTTGAGGAGTTATTCCTATTTGTAAAAAGTCCTGTTTACACAAAAGATCCAAATGAACAGTTGCAGTATCGGTGTATTCGAATAGCCAAATTATTGGTTTTGTCCATTGGTCTCAGCCTAATTTTGTTAACAGTTGCCAGTACCTTACAAACCCTATTTAAAATAGAAATCGGGAAACATGCGATAGATGACTTGTTCGAAAACAACTCCCCTATCATCATTTTGTTGTTGGCGGTCATCGTAGCCCCCGTTTTAGAAGAATTGATTTTCAGGGCTCCCTTAAAGTGGTTTCGTTCATCTCCGTATTTTAGAATTATCTTTTACGTTTTCGCCATTTGCTTTGGCGTTGTGCATCTTACCAATTTTGAGATCACTCCCCAGGTTTTGGCCTTGGCTCCTGTATTGGTAGCCCCTCAAATAAGTATCGGTATTCTTTTAGGTTTCGTTCGTGTCAGGTTCGGCCTGCTTTGGTCGATAACGATGCACGGCCTTTATAACCTTATATTGATAGGCCCTTTACTGATTTTAAGAATACTGGAGATTCCTATCGAATGAAAAAGGCAGCCTTAACCTTATTTTTAGATGAAAAGGTCGAGAAGTATAATCG
>JBARCC010000486.1:0-1913 GCA_049793635.1 Maribacter sp.
CATCTACTGCAATTGACTACGGACAAAAAAAGGCCTAAGGCGGTTATATTTTATGAAGATTTGGGATTTAAGGCAACCCATGAAGGAATGAAAATACACTTCTAACAAGAGAATATAACTTACTCAAGTAATCGTGTAATAAGCCTATCCTCCATAAAATTCAATAACCAGAACATTTCGCAGGTTACAAAAGCTTAATCTGGCCCGCAACGGTCCCTTTCTAACCTTCCTCCTCCTCGTAACTGACCTTGTCCCCTTCCTTGATGACCGTTCTATGTAAGGCCGTGGCGTGAACAAAAATATCCTTTCCGGTTTCCGCATTGGTAATGAACCCAAATCCTTTGGCGTCATTATAGAATTTTACAGTACCAATCATTTTACTACATGTTTAGAGTTTGTCCACTAAATTACATTTTTTTTGATTTGTTCGTTAAAATTGGGGGCAGCTATTTTGAAGTAGTATCTTGATTATCAGTGTTTCTGGGTTTTTTTCCTTGCATTTTCCGAACATTTTCATCCGTGAGCATATAGTCATCGAATTTTTTCCCCTTACTTTCCTTGATCAAGAATAGAGGCATTGCTACCAAGAACAAGAGCAGCACTCCAGAACCAATGTATTTGTTGGCGGTATCAGATTCTTCCGGCGCTAGGGTATAGCCATAAATCATTAATCCAAAAGACGCAATGACGATTGCGGTAATAAGATATTTCATTGTTTTGTAAATTTTATGAGTTCCCTTCTGTAGGCGGTCAATACTTTGGATTTGGACACAAACCCCATGTACTTTCTGCCGTTGACCACCGGAAGATTCCATGCACCACTATCCTGAAATTTCTGCATAACGGTCTGCATGCTATCCTTACCGTAAAAAATATGGTCAGGCGCCTTGTGCGTAAAGGTCTCTACTTTGGTGGTCGTATGCAACTTGGTGTCGAACATGAACTCCCGGATGTCATCCAATAATATGATGCCTAAAAAGTGATGGTCGGCATCCACCACAGGGTATATGTTACGGGTCGATTTTGCGACCGAATCGTGTAGCATTTCCCCTAGGGTCATCTCTGGATGAACCACTTTGAAATTCGTTTCGATGACCGAATCGAGGTCCATCAGGGTAAGCACGGCCTGGTCCTTGTTATGGGTCAAGAGATCTCCACTTTCCGCAAGTTCCCTTGTATAGATCGTGTAATCTACTGTGTTTTTCGTAATCAGGTACGATATCGATGCGGTGATCATCAAAGGAACAAAGAGCGCATAACCCCCGGTAATTTCAGCGATCAGGAAGATTGCCGTAAGTGGCGCGTGCTGCACCCCGGCAATGAGCCCGGCCATGCCGATCAAGGTAAAGTTGCTTTCCGAAACCGAAAATCCAAGACCAGAATTGTTGATGATTTTGGCGACAACATTACCCAAGGCACTTCCCATGACCATGGTAGGAATGAAGATTCCACCCGCCCCACCGGCCGCCAAGGTGGTGGTCATCGCTACTGCCTTAAAAATGGTGATGCCGAAAAGCAATGCGATAACGACCCAAATATTCGATACATAGGCATCAAAAGGAGTCTTGCCCAAGGCTGCCACATGGTCGCCAATTAGCAGGTGGTTGATAAATACAAAACCTTCCCCATAGAGCGGTGGAATGAAATAGAGCATGATGCCAATCGCCAGGCCCCCGACCAAAAGTCGGTATTTAGGACTTTTCAAGGGTTTGAAAAGGTGCATGATGCCAAAGTACATCTTGGTAAAGTATACCGAGGCAATGGCCGTGCCTATGCCCAATACGATATAAAAAAGGGTATCTTTTACTGCAAAGGGCTCGGTAATCGAGAAATTGAACAATACTTCATTGCCCATAAAGAAATAGGAGGTAAGCACACCACTTATAGAGGCCAGGAGCAAGGGAAGCATAGAA
>JBARCC010000487.1:0-1612 GCA_049793635.1 Maribacter sp.
GCTACGGCTGCTTTTAATCAAATTATCGAAGCTGCTGCCAATCAGGCAGGCTTGGCATTTGTAGATGCAAATGCATTATTGAACCAATTGGCGAACGGGGGTATTACAAGTGGGCAGTTTACCCTTACCTCTAGTTTAGTGACCGGTAGTGCTTTTTCTTTGGATGGGATTCATCCCACCGCTAGGGGTTATGCCCTTTTAGCCAATGAGTTCATGAAAGCTATAGACGCGACATACGGTTCTACCTTTGAAGCGTCGGGGAATTTACTGAATGTAGGCAACTATCCCACCAACTATTCACCAACACTTCAATAGTATCGAGCATACAGCATGATCAAAAAAGGTGTCTGAACGGCACCTTTTTGCATTGTTAAAAAAGGATAAAAAACAGTTTTTACTTAATAGGTAATAGTATATCTTTGCAGCCTGAAAATAAGCCGTTTTTTAAGAGCTTTTTAAACGTAATACATAAACAGATAAGTAATGTCAAAAGTTACAGGTAAAGTTTCGCAAATCATTGGACCCGTGGTTGATGTAGAATTTCAATCGGGTGCTGACCTACCAAAAATCTACGATTCTTTGGAAATAACCCATAAAGACAAATCGATTTTGGTATTGGAGGTACAGTCCCATGTCGGTGAAAATACGGTACGAACCATATCTATGGATTCTACCGATGGTCTCAGTAGGGGCGTAGAAGTGGTCGCTACGGGTAGTGCGATTCAAATGCCGGTAGGGGAAGATGTTTATGGTCGTTTATTCAATGTAATCGGGGATGCGATCGATGGTTTGGGGAATCTTCCTAAGGCAGGAAAAGATGGGCTACCCATACATAGGGATGCTCCTAAATTTGAGGACCTGACAACTACTACAGAGGTGTTGTTTACGGGAATCAAGGTAATCGATTTGATAGAACCCTATGCCAAGGGAGGTAAAATTGGTCTTTTTGGAGGTGCTGGAGTAGGTAAAACAGTATTGATACAGGAATTGATAAACAACATCGCCAAGGGCCACGGGGGTCTTTCCGTATTTGCGGGAGTAGGCGAGCGTACCCGTGAGGGGAACGATCTGCTACGTGAGATGTTGGAATCGGGAATTATAAAATATGGGGAGGACTTCATGCATTCTATGGAAGAAGGCGGATGGGACCTCTCGAAAGTAGATAAGCAGGCGTTGAAAGGCTCAAAGGCGACCTTCGTTTTCGGGCAAATGAACGAACCGCCGGGAGCACGTGCACGTGTGGCACTTTCTGGGTTGACGATAGCCGAGTATTTCCGTGATGGAGCCGGAGAAGGCCAAGGAAAGGATGTGCTTTTCTTTGTGGATAATATCTTCCGTTTTACACAAGCGGGATCAGAGGTTTCTGCGCTGTTAGGACGTATGCCTTCTGCGGTAGGGTATCAACCCACGTTAGCGACCGAAATGGGTGCGATGCAAGAACGTATCACCTCTACGAAAAGAGGGTCTATTACCTCGGTACAGGCAGTATACGTGCCAGCGGATGATTTAACCGATCCCGCACCGGCAACAACCTTTGCCCATTTGGATGCAACTACGGTACTTTCGCGTAAGATTGCCGAGTTGGGGATTTATCCTGCAGTGGATCCATTAG
>JBARCC010000488.1:0-2025 GCA_049793635.1 Maribacter sp.
AACCACTGGTACGCAAAAGGTGTGCGACGGGCCCACAAAATTCATCATAAACATTTGGGCAAAGGTGATGGAGAGTGTTTTGGAATGCTTTTCGTACCCTTCAAATATTTTAAAAAGTAGTTATGGCGAAAGCTTTGGTCATCGGTGCCGGCATAGCGGGTATCGCCAGTGCTTTGCGTCTTCGAAACAAGGGCTATCACGTAACCGTGGTTGAGGCCAATGGCTACCCAGGGGGCAAATTACATGTACTGGAACAAGATGGCTACCGTTTTGATCTTGGACCTTCCTTGTTTACGATGCCGCATTTGGTAACCGAGCTTTTCGAACTTTTTGGGAAAAATCCTGTCGATTATTTTCAATATATCAAAAAGGAAATTATCTGTAATTATTTTTGGGAAGATGGGCACCGATTTTCTGCCGTAGGAAATAAAGAACAGTTTATTAGAAGTGCATCCGCCAGTTTTAACGAACCCCAGGTACATATTTCAAAGTATATCGAACGAAATAAGAAAAAGTACGATTTAACCGCCTCACTGTTCTTGGAAAAATCGCTCCACAAAGTAGGTACGTATTTAAACGCCCAGACCTTAAAGGCCATTCTCCAGTTAGGCGTATTGGATGTAAACACTTCATTGAACAAAACGAACGAACAGGGTTTTGAGAATCCCAAACTGGTACAATTGTTCAATAGATATGCTACCTACAATGGCTCCTCTCCGTACCAGACCCCCGGTATCATGTCCATGATTCCCCATCTAGAAATGCATTATGGTACCTTTTTTCCAAAAGGGGGAATGCACCAGATCAGCCTAAGTCTATATCAGCTTGCATTGGATGAGGGTATTCATTTCAAATTCAACGAAAACGTGGAGCAAATTACGGTGGAACATGATCGGGCCACTGGTGTAAAAACCGACAAACAACATATAAACGCGGATATCGTGGTTTCGAATATGGATGTATATCCTACCTACAAGAAACTATTGAAAGATCAAAAAGCCCCACAAAAGACGTTAACGCAAGAGCGGTCAAGTTCTGCCCTTATTTTTTATTGGGGGATACAAAAACAGTTTCCCGAGTTAGACTTGCACAACATTTTTTTCAGTGCATCCTACCAAAAGGAATTCAATGCGATTTTTAAGGATAAAACGTTGTTTGGTGACCCAACGGTGTACATCAACGTTACGTCAAAGGAGAACCCTTCCGACGCCCCGGAAGGACATGAAAACTGGTTCGTAATGATCAATGCCCCTGGAAATTATGGTCAAGATTGGGATACTTTGAAAAAACAGGCAAGAACCGCTATTATTTCGAAACTGAACAGGGTGCTCAACATCGATTTGAGCGAGTTGATTACGACCGAATTCGTGCTTGATCCGGTAGGGATCGAAAGCAATACCAGCTCGTACCGTGGAGCGTTATATGGCGCAGCCAGCAATAATAAGTTTGCCGCATTTTTAAGGCACCCGAATTTTTCCCGTTCCATTAAGGATTTGTATTTCTGTGGCGGATCTGTGCACCCGGGCGGTGGTATCCCCTTATGTCTGCTCTCTGCCAGTATCGTTGGAGACCTCGTACCAAAAGTCGAAACCTATGCCTAATGTATCTACGAAAAACAAAATTTGGGGTAGCGTAGCGATTGTTTGGTTATTCCATGTTTCGGCGATTATTGGCATTTCTTTAGGCTATGTAGACTGGTTCATTGAAAAGACACCATTGAACTTGGGGCTTTGTTTTTTTCTGTTCTTACTAGTCTATCCGATTGACCATTTCAAAAAAATGGGTGCGCTTGTATTTTTCTTCATGGGGGGTATGTATGCGGAATGGCTGGGCGTCAACCATCACATTTTATTCGGGGAGTATGCCTATGGTAATAATTTTGGTCCTAAACTGGATGGCGTGCCGTATTTAATAGGGGCGTATTGGGCACTTTTGACCTTTATTACGGCAAGTATTCTTGATTATACAACGCTTCCCTACAGGATAAAAATACTCGGCGCGGCTGGCTTAATGGTACTTTTAGAT
>JBARCC010000489.1:0-1802 GCA_049793635.1 Maribacter sp.
AAAAATGTAATTCTAAAAGCAACAAGAATAGTATAGGTTACCGATTATGAAAATTTTTGAAACACATGAGAAGGTTTTTCTTAAAAAAGAACACTATTGGGTAATCCATGATTTCGTCTACCGTAACGATAGAAACCGATTACAAGGGAAAAAACTCGAAGCCCTCTACCGCTTAATACAATTGAAAGGAAAACCATTGGATTTCGGTACAGACCATGAATTCTATGGTGTAAAGGTAATAGAGTATGCGGATCGGGATTTTATAGGCTTTATACGAACAGGGATTTCAAAAAAGACTTTTTTTCCGTGCAAACTAAAGATTGTAGCCCTTAGGGCTTTAGGTAATCTTGGAAAATCAAAATCAATGGTTCATAAATGAATTCCTAAAGTTCAAACTACTTAAACAAATAAAATCAGGGATAAAGTAAGGATTTTGTCAGCCTTGAATATAAAAACAGATTCGACTTAAAATTAAAAGATTATGCTATCACTTGAAATTCTATATCAAAAATTACCCTTTCTAGGTTTTATCATTTTCATGGCCATTATTATTAAAGGATTGCTTAGGTTCAAACGTTTCTTGAGAATCCCGTTGTTGCTCTTTCTTTTCATTATGGTCGGCATACCCTTTATTAAGGATCTGATATGGCTCTTCGGTGCTATCGAAATATCGGTTTGGGGATTCTATGTTGCAAAAAGTTGGTAGAAGTCGTATTCCTAATCGTAACATTCGGTGTTCTAGGCTATTTGACCTATCTCTTTCTCTCCCTCCCCATGGTTTCTGCGGAAGTTGCGCAAAAGCCGCACCTTATCGGCCTCCCGACATCCCGCAGGGATGTCGGGGCCGAACGGTTTGCTTTCGCGCAACCCCCTCGAAACGGAACGAAAACGTATGGAAGTCCCCTACGGGGATTCCACACATTTCCTTTCATATTATCGGTTCAGACTGTTTTTTTGCTATTCCGTTCGACCTTGTTTCCATAATGGTGGCATTAAACTTATTTGTAACAAAAATTTACTAAATTTGTTACAAAATAGATTTGTATCCATGGAGAGCGTTGAGTACAAAATTAAAAAGTCCATCTCTAAAAAGGGTAGGGGAGAACTTGTATTTCCTGATGACTTCAGAGAACTGGGTTCGCCCGAAGCAATACGTTTGGCACTTCACAGAATAGAAAAAGAGGGCTTTATAAAAAGGGTAGCCCAAGGGATTTATGTACGCCCCACGGTAAGTAAATACGTGGGAGAGGTGTTGCCAACGGCCGAGGAGATTGCAATGGCCATTGCCAAAAGGGACAAGATCAGGTTGGTGCCTACCGGGGTATATGCCCTAAGTGCGTTGGGGCTTAGCACACAAGTTCCCATGAAACTCGTATTTCTTACCGACGGAGCTCCTCGGGAGATAAAACTGGGAAAACGAAGCATAAAATTAAAGAAGACCACCCCCAAGAACTTATCGGCCAAGGGAGAGATAAGCCGATTGGTAATACAGGCCCTTCGTGAAATCGGAAAAGAACGATTGACCGATGAGGAAGAAGCAAAAATCGTGTCGCTTTTGAAAAAAGAAGACCAAAAAGACCTGCTTCACGATATCGCATTGGCACCGGCATGGATTCGGAAAATTATGGAAAAGAGCTTGGAGCATGAATAAAATGAGATTTCACGACATACCTGCAGCGGACAGGCTTGCCATTTATAAAAATGTGGAAAACAAAACGGGAATCCCCGATTTTGCCGTTGAAAAGGATTGGTGGGTCGTCCAGACATTGAAGGTCATCTTTGAAATGGGGATAGCGGAACAT
>JBARCC010000490.1:0-17619 GCA_049793635.1 Maribacter sp.
ACGATAATTTCAACGATATTAATATCAGGGTCTATGGAAAGGTTATTATCCAAAATTTCCACGCCATCTAAAATTGGGATACCGTAAAAAGTGATCAATACCCCGCTTTCATCCGCTACGGTCGGAGGGGTGCCCGAAATCGTCGTAATCGTGGCGAAATAACGTCCAGAATTTGGGCTTACCACCACTAATTCAGCCCCAAAATCTCCGGATCCGGTCAAGGTATCATCAATGACGCCGTCATCTTCATAATCTACGGTCCACTCTACCCTATCGATATCGGCTCCTGCAGGAGTATTCAATGCGCTTAAGGTTATATCGGGATCCCCTTCACAGGCGATAATATCCAATCCCAAAAATTCATCTCGAAGGGTACAGTCCAACGCGGTATTTTGATCGTCACTTACGGAGGTGCCCGTAAAGGTCAACATAAAAGGTTCTGGGTCTCCCGTAAAATTATCCGCAAAATTGTTGATCAGAATATAATAAATCTCTCCAGGTTCTACATCCAGATACTCATCGTAGGTGTTTTGATTTCCGGTCAACGCAGGATTCCCGGCTTGTCCGTTCTCAGGATTAACGCCAAGTCCCGTAAAATTGGTTTGGTTCACTTCATAATTACAACGAATAGGTTGGGCAGTACCGTTACTGATATCACCACAATCCACATCAGGACCATACACCGCAAAATCCCACTCGGCAGTAGGCGTAGTACCTGTTGATGGCAACGCTTCGATATCGAAACCTACTTGTCCTCCTGTCCCGGCCCTAAATACAAACCATGAGGTGTTGAATTCAATATTTGCAGAGACCAGACTCCCTTTTTCCAAGCAACCCGTTTGGCGAATTACCTCTGGATCAAAATCATCGATATCGCCGCTACCCCCTGCAAGACCCATGATAGGTTGATCTGCACAAACAGGAATGGCCGTTCTACAATCTGCGGAATTTTGTGCGTGACCCACACAATACATAAGAAAAAAACAACAAATAGAACAAATAAGTGTCCTCATAGAAATTGGGCTATTGGTATACTTAACGTATATAATAACTACGCAAGCTATATTTTAGTATCCTTTGTCGGCTTTTATGGCATTTAATCGATAAAATACACAGTTTGAGCCCGTAGTAGAGGTTTAAGGCTGACGTTCAAGGTGGTTATCCTATGTATTAGGTATGGTAGTACCTCAACTGCTAATCCCAAAAAGAATCCGTCAACAAGATTGTGAACCTACACGAAAGCACATACAGGGCAACCCGATAGAAGATGCGTGCAAAATACCAATTTAAGATGACCCTTATACCCTATCGAATTATCGTGCCTAATACCCACGGAAAGGTATAAAGTGGCACATATTGTCTATCTTTGCGGACTCAAAAAGTATGTTTGAAATGAAAATTGAGGATAGATTAGAAAATCAACTTGAAGCACTGGGAGATGATCATATTTCCGCTGCAGAAAATACTCCCTTGCGTGCCGATGCCTTTGATATCGATGATGCTACGAAAATAGAACGTATACGCGAAAACGTTAAGGATATAATGCTTACCCTTGGTCTTGACCTAGAGGACGATAGTTTGAAAGGAACCCCGAATAGGGTGGCCAAGATGTTCGTCCACGAAATCTTTGGCGGGCTACATCCAGAACGTAGACCTAAATCGTCCACTTTTGAAAATAAATACAAGTACGGCGAGATGCTGGTGGAAAAAAATATTACGCTTTACTCTACGTGCGAACATCATTTATTACCCATCGTAGGCCGTGCCCATGTCGCCTACATCTCAAAAGGAACCGTCGTAGGATTATCAAAAATGAATCGTATTGTAGATTATTATGCCAAACGACCACAAGTACAAGAACGTTTGAACATACAGATTGTAAGGGAACTCCAAGAAGTACTAGGCACCGAAGATGTGGCTTGTGTAATTGATGCTAAACACCTTTGCGTAAATTCTAGAGGTATACGTGATGTGGACAGTAGCACCGTAACGGCAGAATATGGAGGTAAATTCAAGGAAGAATCCGTGCGAAGAGAATTTTTAGATTATCTGAACCTAGACACCCACTTTTAATAGCACAGCGTTTCATGCAATTGTTCGAACAACAAGAAATAAAAGTATATAATTCCTTAACGGGGAAAAAAGAAATTTTTAAACCTATCAACCCTGGTCATATTGGCATGTATGTATGCGGACCTACGGTATACAGCAATGTTCATTTGGGAAATTGCAGAACGTTCATGTCCTTTGATATGATCTTCAGGTATTTTAAGCACCTTGGGTATAAGGTACGGTATGTTCGTAATATTACCGATGCTGGCCATTTGGTCGATGATGCAGAAGATGGGGAGGACAAAATCGCTAAAAAAGCAAGGTTGGAACAGCTTGAACCTATGGAAGTGGTTCAGCGGTATACCATCGATTTTCACAATATCCTTGAAAAGTTCAACTTTTTGCCACCCAGTATAGAACCAACCGCTACGGGTCACATTATAGAGCAGATTGAAATCATCAAAAACATCCTTCAAAAAGGATTCGCTTACGAAAGCAAAGGTTCCGTATATTTTGATGTCGCAAAATTTAATCAGGAACACGAATATGGTAAGTTAAGCGGAAGAAAGCTAGAGGACATGATCGCCAATACCCGTGATCTTGCCGCACAAGATGATAAACGAAATCCGCAAGATTTCGCACTTTGGAAGAATGCCGAACCCCAGCACATTATGCGCTGGCCTTCCCCATGGGGGGATGGTTTCCCAGGATGGCACTTGGAGTGTACTGCAATGAGCACCAAATATCTCGGGGAAACCTTTGACATTCACGGTGGCGGCATGGATTTAAAATTCCCACATCACGAATGTGAAATTGCCCAAGCTGAAGCCAGTAACGGTATTTCGCCCGTACATTATTGGCTTCACACGAATATGTTGACGCTCAATGGTAAGAAGATGGCAAAATCGACCGGGAACAGTATTTTGCCTGGAGAAATGTTTTCTGGTGAAAATGAAATATTATCGAAACCATTTTCGCCGTCTATGGTCCGGTTTTTTATGATGCAGGCCCATTATACCAGTATTCTTGATATTAGTAACGAGGCACTTTTAGCCTCTGAAAAGGGATTTCGTAAACTGATGGAAGCGATTGCTTCGGTAAAAAACCTACCTACCGGCACTTCGACCGATTTTGATATCGAAGGTTGGAAGGCTTCTTGCTATGCCGCAATGAACGACGATTTTAACACCCCGATCCTTATCGCAACACTTTTCGACGCCGTCAAGCACATCAATTTGATCAAAGAGGGTAGCGAATCAATTACTGAAACTGAACAACTGGCATTGGAAACCACCCTGAACCATTTTGTATTCGATGTATTGGGATTGGAACAACAAAATAGTGCTGATGCAGACTCTGAAAAATTAGGCGGCGTCGTTGAGCTTCTCATCGATTTAAGAACTACGGCAAGGGATAATAAGGATTTTGCCACCTCCGATCGTATTAGGGATCAGCTGCTTGCCTTGGGCATTCAACTCAAAGATGGGAAGGAAGGTACTACCTATAGCCTTTAAGTGAGAAATCAATCGTGGTCCATGTGTCCTATGTTCATTTAAAAGCGATTTCTACTCTTTCCCGCGACTTTGCCAACATCTTCCCTGTAACAAACGCTTCCTTAATTGCCTCGACCATTTTTTAACGTTCTGGCGCGAACCAGCGACCAGGTTTCCCATTCTATTTTTTGACATTCCAAAAGGAAAACGAGGTTCTCTAAAAAGATTGTACCGCTGTCTATTGGAGCCTTTCGACTCCGCTCAACACAAGCTTTAGTAGCGAACTTCAACATCTTTATTTTGAATGCATCTCGATTCCGATCGATGTGACAGTGGGATCATACATGTTTTTTTTGACAGCCTCTCTAATCGATGCATCCCTTTCTGACTATCAAATTATATTGGAAGGCTTTTTTTGAGGCATCCGCCACCTCTAAAAATCACTTCTCAATAAACGTCTATCGAAAAACCCATTTGGAAGACAGTCTTGAGCGCTACCCTTTCGTAATGCCGAACGGTTTTGACCATTGAAATACAAGTCCAGTGATATTTTATAAATACAGGTGTTCATAAGCGAGCACCCATGTGCGATTATCGTTCAAAAAGTGGCGACTTTGCATTCAACAATTTAGAAGCCTAATTTTAACAACGAATTTGACGTCACCTGTATTGCAAGGAAATCCTGCCTTAAAGAATATGTAGAATAACATCCTTAAAAAAATCATAAATTTAATATAAAGGGAAATTATAGTGCTTATTCTTAATACTATTTAAGAAAAAATAAGAATATCTTATTTAACTTTATGGACAAGACCGATAAAAATCGGTTTTAAATCATTACCTATTAATCTTAAAAAATGAAATCATGAGCACGACAGCGACCGTAGAAAAAGACGTTCTACAAAAACCAAAATTCAAGAATCAATATGAAAACTATATCGGCGGCAAATGGGTAGCTCCCTCTACAGGAGAATACTTTGACAACGTGTCTCCCGTAGACGGAAATTCATTTACAAAGATCCCAAGATCAACGGCTGCCGATGTCGAAAAAGCGATTGATGCTGCTTGGGCCGCCGCTCCCGCTTGGAATAACTCCTCTGCTACGGAGCGGAGCAACATGTTATTGAAAATAGCGGACGTCATCGAAAAAAATTTAGAAACCTTGGCGAGGGTCGAAACTTGGGATAACGGTAAAGCCATAAGAGAGACTACCGCGGCAGATTTACCTTTAGCGGTTGACCATTTCAGATACTTCGCAGGGGTGATCAGAGCCGAGGAAGGCTCGGTCAGTGAATTGGATTCGAATACCGTGGCATTGAACGTAACCGAACCTTTAGGGGTCGTGGCACAGATTATTCCGTGGAACTTTCCATTATTGATGGCGACTTGGAAATTGGCCCCTGCCCTAGCGGCCGGTAACTGTGTGGTACTTAAGCCCGCAGAACAGACCCCGGTAGGTATCCTTATTTTAATGGAAATGATCGAAGGTATTTTACCTGCAGGTGTATTAAACGTCATTAACGGCTTTGGTGCCGAGGCCGGGAAACCCCTTGCCTCTAGTCCAAGAATCGACAAAGTGGCGTTTACCGGAGAAACCACCACTGGGCAATTGATCATGCAATACGCTTCAAAAAACATCACCCCGGTGACCTTAGAGTTGGGCGGTAAATCACCCAACGTGTTTTTTGAAAGCATTATGGATGCGGACGATGCATTTTTTGACAAGTGTATCGAAGGTGCGAATATGTTTGCGCTCAACCAAGGGGAGGTCTGTACCTGTCCTTCCCGATTATTGGTACAGGAAAGTATTTATGATGCCTTTATCGAGCGCGTCATCGAACGCACCAAAGCCATTAAAATGGGTCACCCACTTGATCCTACGACCATGATGGGCGCACAAGCATCAAACGATCAATATGAGAAAATACTCAGCTATATAAAAATTGGGAAAGAAGAAGGTTGTGAAGTACTTACTGGTGGCGAGCAGGCATTTAACGAAGGGCTGGAAGGCGGCTACTACATTCAACCTACCATTCTGAAAGGAAACAACAAGATGCGCGTGTTTCAAGAAGAAATTTTCGGACCTGTCTTGTGCGTGACCACCTTTAAGGATGAGGCAGAAGCTATAGAAATTGCCAATGACACCTTATATGGCTTGGGAGCCGGTGTCTGGACGCGGGATACCCACCAAGCGTATCAAGTTTCAAGGGCGATAAAAGCCGGTAGGGTCTGGGTGAATTGTTACCACTTATACCCTGCACATGCGCCGTTCGGCGGATACAAAAAATCGGGAATTGGTCGAGAAAACCATAAAATGATGTTGTCCCATTACCGGCAGACCAAAAACATGCTCATTTCCTATGATAAAAATGCCATGGGATTCTTTTAGACAACACTGTACATGAAAACGAAAAGAGTATTGGTCACGGATGAGGCTTCAAAAATCATCAAACAATTAAAGGAGACCCATGGCGAATTAATGTTCCACCAAAGTGGAGGGTGCTGTGATGGTTCATCCCCAATGTGTTTTACCAAAGGGGATTTGATGTTGGATGATAACGATGTGTATTTGGGAACTATCGAAGGTTGCGACTTTCATATGTCACAGGATCAATTTGAATATTGGAAACATACACAACTCACCGTTGACGTAACGCCGGGAAGGGGATCGAGTTTCTCCCTGGAAATCCCCCTGGGAATTCGCTTTTTGATTCGTTCAAAATTGTACACTCCCGAAGAGGCAGAACATTTAGAAGCTACCCGCAGGGGAGCCTAATGATTGAATACGAAAGAGGCTGTCAAAAAAAAGTTGTTCTTATGTTGAGCATTTACTTCGCCTGTAAACGCTAACGGATAGCAAAGCGTTTTTTTTGGCAGACTCTTTTTTTTATATCCTATTTAAATTAGAGTAGCTTTGTTAGCTAAGAGCACTTCGTTGAAAATTTCAGTAAAAAAAATAGTCATCTCACCTTTTGTAGGGCTCATACGGTTTTACCAATTGGCCATATCACCGTACACTCCTGCAACCTGCAGATATTCCCCTACCTGTTCGCAATATACATTAGAAGCCTTACGAAAACACGGGCTCTTCAAGGGTGGATGGCTCGCTACTAAACGAATTTTCAGCTGTAACCCTTGGGGCGGAAAAGGGTATGATCCTGTGCCTTGAGTTAAAGGTTATGGGTAAAATCAAGTTCGAGTTCGAAAATGAAGTTCAAATTCAAGCCATCCTGCCACAGGGATATTTAAAAACAATCATTGGTGATGTTACATTGAGAAAGCCTTGCCACTTTTCCAAATTAAGAACCTCTTCTACTTCGCACTTCAACCTATACCTTTTTCCAAACATTCCCTACCATCGATTTCCCCTTTTTGGGACCAAGGGAGATTTCAATTTTATTATCTTAGCCGAACAAAATAAAATACATGCATTTCTTAGGAATTACCTGGAACCCCAACGAAACTTTGTTCAACATAGGTTTTATTCAAATTAAATATTACAATTTACTTTGGATTACCGCATTTGCGTTGGGTTGGTTCATCATGAAACGGATTTTTGAAAACGATAAAAAAACCGTGGAACAACTCGATTCCCTTTTTATACACTGCGTCGTTTCTATTATGCTAGGGGCACGTTTAGGGCACGTTTTCTTTTATGATTGGGCCTATTACCAGAATCACCTATTGGAAATCTTATTGCCTATTCGCGAAAGTGCCGGGTCCAGCCTTTTTGGTTTTATCAATGGTTATGAATTTACAGGTTTCACAGGTCTTGCGAGCCATGGTGCGACCATCGGGGCAATTATTGGCATCTACCTCTATTCCAGAAAACAAAACCTAAAAATGCTATGGGTTTTGGATAGGGCCGTAGTCGCCTCCGCGATCGGTACATTTTGTGTGCGTTTGGGAAATTTCTTCAACTCTGAAATCGTAGGGACCAAAGTGGATGAATCCTTTATTTTCGCGACCCGATTTATTAGAGACGGTATTTCACCGACGGAAGCTTTACGGGCGACCCAAGCCAAAACGGTGAACGCCGCTTATGAAATGATTGAAACCGACCCTAAATTTTCTTCCCTGTTGGAAACTGTAGATTACAAGCATCCCTCACAACTGTATGAAGGGGTCTGTTATATTTTTATGTTCCTTATCCTGTATTTCCTGTATTGGAAAACCGACAAAAAAGATAAGACAGGGTACCTTTTTGGATTGTTTTTAGTACTGCTTTGGACCATTCGTTTCTTTATAGAATTTGTGAAAGAACGACAAAACGAACTTGACGAATCCATGCAACTACTATCTATTGGGCAGTGGTTAAGCCTTCCTTTTATTGCTATAGGCCTCTATTTCATGTTCAGGCCCACCGGGAGTACACTATCTCGGGGTAAGCCCTCGAGCCATTGAGAATTTCATATTTCATATCGACGCAAGCGTCGGAGCATATACGTCTCGATGATCAATAAAAACTAGTTTAGCGCTTTAAAATGAAGAACCTTAAAATACCATACCTTGTTTTATGCTGCCTATTCTTGATACTCTCCTGCAAAGAGGAATCCAAGAATACGATGAAAGTAGCCGAAGTAGCATTTACACAAGAGGGTACACTAGCCGTTTTCAAAAAGGGTACGGATTCGCTCAAAATGAATTTCAACATCGAGTTTGCGGAATCGGATTACGAAACGCAAACAGGTTTAATGTATAGGAAAGGGATGAATGAAGATGAAGCCATGCTTTTCATCTTCCCAGAAGAAGCAATGCACTCCTTCTATATGAAAAACACACAGTTTCCCCTAGACATTATATATATCGACAAAGGGTTGAAAGTGGTGAGCATGCAAGAAAATGCCGAACCGTTCAACGAAGAAGGACTGTCCTCCAAACAACCCGTTACCTATGTACTGGAAATCAACGGTGGCCTGGCCAAAACCAAAGGGATACAGATAGGGGATAGTATTCATTTCAGTAGGCAGTAAGGTTCCCTACCGTTCATTATTTAAAGTCTTGCTATAGGATGTCCAACTTTTTATTGACAGGCGAAACTTCTGCACGTTTAGCGTACAGAAATGTAGTGCCCTCTGATTATTCGGATTGGCTCCCCTTTCATCAGAACCCACTTAGCAACCAATATTGGCATGGGCTACCAAAAGATCCGGAAACGGGGTGTAGCGCGCAATTGAAGAAAACCTTTACACGCTATGCCGAGGGTACCGGCGGATTGAACGCCCTGATATCCAAGGAACATCAAAAACTTATAGGCCTGGCCGGACTTTTAATCCAAGAAATTGCCGGTGTAAAAGAACTGGAAATAGGGTATTCGATACTGCCCGCTTACTGGAGACAAGGATATGCTACCGAGGCCGCAGAAAAATGCAAGCAAACGGCATTTGATAACGGTTGGGCTACTTCCCTAATTTCAATCATACACTTAGAAAATATTGCATCCCAACGTACAGCGCTGAACCTTGGAATGCGTATCGATTTTGAAACGACCTATTTCGGGAATCCGGTCTATATTTTTAGAATTGAAAAATGAAGCATTGGACGGTACTTATCGATAATTCATCGCCTAAAAAAGAATTTATCAATGCACTATTGAACGGCGACCTCCCCAAACCCCTAAAAGGGTTCAGAGGTAAACACGGAATGCTTTTCTCCTCATTAGCCATTGATAACATTATAGAGGAGGAGGCACGAAGAGATTATCTTATTTTGAGTACGGAGATTCAATCTTTTGAAACCCTGTCTAGCGGTGAGCAAAAGAAGGCCTTACTCTATCACATCATTGCGTCGAAACCGGAGTTTGTGATTTTGGACAACCCTTTTGACAACTTGGATATCCAATTTCAAACAGCGCTCAAATTCCTCTTAAAAAATGCATCCGAAAGTATCTGGTTCATTCAACTGGCCAGCCGAACATCGGATGCATTGCCCTTTATCCATCACTACGGAATCCTTACCCAACATGGTTTTAGTGAAATCGATAGCCTAGAGCACAGTATCGCAAAGAGGCCACAGGCATTTCAACACAGAGCAATTCCAGCGGGGCCAAAAAAGAACTTTCTACTAGAAAATCCGATGATTCAATGTAACGGGATCAACGTATCCTATGGAGACCGGCCCATATTGAAGGACATCCATTGGACTATTCATAAAGGGGATTTCTGGCAGTTGAGAGGTGAAAATGGTAGTGGTAAAACCACCTTACTATCCATGATTATCGGAGATAATCCGAAGGCATATGGCCAAGACTTATTTTTGTTCGGAAAGAAAAAAGGGAGCGGGGAAAGTGTATGGGATATTAAAGAGAAAATAGGGTACTACTCCCCCGCCATTACCCATAAATTCAATGGGCGACATAGCGTAGAGCATATGTTGATTTCTGGGTTTACAGATGCTATCGGTTTATATACCCTTCCTACGGATATCCAGAAAAGAAGTATCAAAGCGTGGTTACTACTTTTGGAGCTCAATGATTTAAAAAACACACTTTTCCATAAACTGAGTCTAGGCCAACAACGTTTGGTAATGACTGCCAGGGCAATGGTTAAACATCCTCCTGTACTCATTTTGGATGAACCTACGGCAGGGATGGACGATGCGTCTGCAGGCTTACTCGTTGCGCTTGTGAATAAAATCGCCACCGAAACGGATACGGCCATAGTTTTTGTTTCGCACAGGGCGGAACCAGGTTTACATCCAAATAGGGTCTATCTTCTAGAAAAGACAGCATCAGGTGCTGTTGGTACCCCCTTAAAACCATAAAAAAAGCTATCCCGGGGGATAGCTTTCCATATTCAATTCATTATATTTTTTACTTCTCCGTACCTGACGTGATTTTTTTACTCAACGCATCGAACATTACCGGCGTCGCAATAAATACGGAAGAATACGTTCCTACAACCACCCCTACGATCATGGCGAACATAAACCCTCTAAGGGACTCACCGCCAAAGATAAAAATAGCCAACAAAACCACCAATGTCGTCAAGGAGGTATTCAATGTTCTGCTCAAAGTACTATTGATAGCGAAATTGATATTCTCACCACCTTTCCAGCCACGCTCAGACAGCGTTTCACGTATACGGTCAAACACGACCACGGTATCGTTCAAGGAATAGCCTATCACCGTAAGTATCGCCGCTATGAACGCTTGATCGATTTCCATGTTGAAAGGCATCAGCTTACCAAAGATGGAGAACACCCCTAAAACGATAAGTACATCATGGAATACGGCCACAACCGCACCCAACGAAAACTGCCATCGTCTAAACCTGAACAATATATATAAGAACACCACGGCCAACGAACCTAAAATAGCCAAGAATGCATTTTTCTTAATATCGTCTGCAATGGTTGGGCCCACCTTTACCGATTGTAATATACCCACCGCCTCATCATCAACACCTCCTAAAACAAACGCATCTTTACCGATGCCGTCTGGCAGGTATTTTTGGAGGGTGGTATATAATTTATCTTGAATTTCCGTATCCACTTCAATACCTTCTACATCTACTTTATAGGGCGTTGTTATCTTTACTTGGTTTGATTCCCCATAGATTTTCACGTT
This sequence comes from Maribacter sp., assembly GCA_049793635.1. Lineage (GTDB taxonomy): Bacteria > Bacteroidota > Bacteroidia > Flavobacteriales > Flavobacteriaceae > Maribacter. The sequence continues at coordinate 11,113 of JBARCC010000490.1, forward strand.
GGTACCACTTCCGAACACAGTGTTCAATTCTGAAGCGATTTCAGAAGCATTCACTGGCTGCTCAAATCGAACGGTATAGGAACGACCTCCAATAAAATCAACACCCTGTTGTAGCCCTGGGCCAAAAAACAAACTGAAAAGTCCGACCGCAACCAAAATTGCAGAAAGCACATAGGCAATCTTTCGTTTGATCAAGAAATCGACATTGATTCCTTTGAAAAGGTTTTTGGTCAAGGCTGTAGAAAAATCCAAACTTCTTCCTTTTCCGCCTATGTACCAATCGACCAATAGTCTGGTGATAAAAATGGCGGTGAACAACGAAGTAATGATCCCTATTAATAAGGTGGTTGCAAAACCTTTGATAGGTCCTGAACCAAAAATGAACAGAATAATCGCCGTAAGGCCTGTAGTGATGTTGGCATCCAATATCGAAGACAAGGCATTGCTGAAACCATCGGCCACGGCTTGACTTTTCCCCTTACCCTTTGCAAGTTCTTCTTTGATACGCTCAAAAATAAGTACGTTCGCATCCACCGACATACCGATGGTCAAAACGATACCCGCAATACCCGGAAGGGTTAGTACCGCGTTCAAACTGGTCAGCACCCCAAATATCAATAGAATGTTCAATAGCAATGCGATATCCGCAAATGCACCCGCTTTTCCGTAATACGCGATCATCCATAAAAGTACGATGGCCATTGCGATCAAGAAAGACATAAACCCACTATCGATTGCTTCTTGCCCTAACGAAGGACCTACGATCTCGGATTGGATAATTTCAGCGGATGCAGGAAGTTTACCTGCACGCAGTACGTTAGAGATATCCTTCGTTTCGTTAACCGTAAAGTTTCCGGTAATCTCTGAACGACCTCCAGATATAGGACCAGATGAAACCCCCGGTGCCGTATATACTTTATTATCTAAAACAATGGCGATTCCCGTTTGATTCGTATAGGCATCTCCCGTTAATTTTTCCCATTCTTTAGCACCTTTCGTGTTCATCGTCATGGATACGGCAGGCTTACTGAACTGATCGAAGTCGGCTCTTGCGTCACTAACGACATCACCACTAATACGGGGAGTACCTTCTCTATTCGATTTTAAGGCATATAAATCAATAACCACGGTCTCTTCCGTAGTTGGTCTTTCCCATACGAATTTCGTAAACTGAATGTCAGCAGGCAATAATCTTCTGATCTCCGGCATTCTTAAGTAAGAACCGATAGTAGCCGTATCCTTGATAGCCGCACGAAACATTGCATTACTGCCCGGGTTGGCAGGAATCAATAATTCATATAACGGATTTACCTGTGTGGTCAAATCCAATGAATCAGCGGACACATCTGACAATAAAGAATCGAGCTCGGTCTCTTGCTTTGCGGGCTCAGGTGCTTTCACCTCAACGATATCTTTCAACTTTTCGTTAGCTTGAATCAGAAACGTACTAAAACTTGGATTACTTTGCTTGTACGTTTCCCAAAATTCTAATTGTGCGGTACTTGATAGAAGGTCTTGTGCACGTGCGATATCCCTAGCGCCCGGTAATTCAACCAAAATACGCCCAGAATTACCCTCTCTTTGAATGTTCGGTTGGGTAACCCCAAAACCGTCGATACGTTCCCGCAATACTTCAAAAGCCGAAACAATGGATTCGTCGATTTTTCGTTCGATGATTGGCCTTACCTCGCTGTCGGACATTTGAAAATTGATTTCGTCACTCAGTCCTTTATTCGCAAAAATATCGGGCGACGCCAATTTAGCATCCCCTTTGATATTATCAAATGCTTCGAAAAACAACTCTACGTATGTGGCATCACTGTTTTTAGCGGCAGCATCGGCATCGGCCAACGCTTTATTAAAAACTGGGCTTTTCGTATTGTTCGCCAATCCTTTAAGGATATCCTTCACAGAAATCTGAAGCGTTACGTTGATACCCCCTTTAAGGTCAAGACCCTTGTTCAGCTCTTTCTTTTTGGCCTCGTTGTAGTCGGTAAATCCAAGAATTTGGTTATTACCTATCGAATCCAAATAATTTGCGGCCACGACCTCTCGCTTAGCGACATAATTATCTTCGGCTTCCGTAATACGGCTGTTGGCGAAGAGGGTTGCTTCCTTTTCTACTTTACTGGTTATGAAAGTGTAGGATAGCTGGTAGATACTAACTAACCCGAATAATAAAGCAAAAAGCTTTATAAGTCCTTTATTTTGCATTGGTTATGAGAATTTTGTGATCGCTTTTTATAACAGCGTGCAAATATATGATTTACCCAAAGATTTGCCAATATATTTAGAAGTAATTCCAAAAACGAAGCCATTCAGCCCCTAAACTACAGGAAACCAAATGGCTACAGTATATATACTACGTGAATAGGCTTCTTAGAACTCAAGAAGTGCGTTCGTTTTCGAAACACCTTCAGCACTTTCCTTCATTTTGTCTTTCTCTGCGCTGCTTAGTGGAATTTCAACGATCTGTTCGATTCCGTTCTTTCCTAAAAGAACGGGTACGCCGATGCAAATATCGTTCAAACCATATTCCCCTTCTAACAAGACAGAGCATGGGAACATCTTCTTTTGATCACATGCTATGGCCTGCACCAATGCAGAAACTGCCGCGCCTGGTGCGTACCATGCACTTGTTCCCAAAAGTTTGGTCAATGTCGCACCGCCAACCTTGGTATCTTCTGCTACCTGCGCTAATCTTTCATCGGATAAAAATTCAGATACCCGTATACTGTTTCTCGTGGCGTGGGAAGTCAAGGGTACCATACCGGTATCACTATGACCACCGATTACCATGCCGTCCACATCCGAAATCGGGGCTTCCATAGCTTCGGCGAGTCGGTATTTAAATCGGGCACTATCCAAAGCGCCACCCATACCGATAATTCTATGCTTGGGCAAGCCCGTAGTTTTGTGCACTAAATAGGTCATGGTATCCATAGGGTTGCTCACCACGATGATAATCACATCTGGGGAATGCTCTATTAAACTGCTAGAAACCGTTTTTACGATTCCCGCATTTATACCGATCAATTCTTCACGGGTCATGCCGGGCTTTCTTGGTATACCTGAGGTAATCACGGCAATATGGCTATCTGCCGTTTTGCTGTAATCATTCGTACTTCCCGTTATTTTTGTATCAAAACCGTTCAACGATGCAGTCTGCATCAAATCCATCGCTTTCCCTTCTGCAAAACCCTCTTTGATGTCCAAAATAACCACCTCGGATGCAAAATCCTTGATCGCGATATACTCGGCACAACTTGCACCTACGGCCCCTGCCCCTACTACTGTTACTTTCATGTATATTTATTTTATGAATTACTGCGGTAAAACAGGCTTTTCCCGTTTTACCAAATCTTATTTTTCCTTCCCAAAAATAAGTATTTCTTAAAGAATTAGGGAATAGAAACAACGTTTTAATTCGAGATTTGCGCTCCCCTAATCATCGATGAAATACCTCTAACGTTAAAAAAAAAGACAGTTCAACGAAGATAACTGAGAAAAGTTGCCGTACAACGAATTTAAATAATAAGCCGAAAGCCAGATCGTTATTAATTATGGATCCCAAATCCAACCCAAATTACCTACTTATGAGAAAAAGATGCCTTTCCTTAATGGCCATATGCGCCATTATTTTTCTAGCCAATTGCTCTAGGATTGAAAATAACAACGACCCCATTATTGGCATATGGTCTCAATCCCAAATAACGACCTCATCGACTTCGGCAAAACAGACCGTTCGTAAAGAATGGATTTTCAACGATGTCTATTTAGGACGGTACCACGAAATAAGCGGTAATAAGATCATCTTAAAAACCGATTTCAAATGGTCTAAAAAGGACGATGTCTACACCGTGGAATATAGAGGCCTTCAGGATAAGCCTAACAATATGCTGACCATTAAAAATCTAAAGGGTGGCGAAGTCTATCTTGAGAAAAGAGATGGTGACACATTGGCCGTTCGCGAATAAAAATTTTTACAGGGCCATGGGAAAGGGCCTGTCCGGAGAAATCTGGGCAGGCTTTTTTAATGGGTTTGGCACAGAGGATGAATAGTGAATAGTGAATAGTGAATAGTGAATAGTGAATAGTGAATAGTGAATAGTGAATAGTGAAAAACTATAATTTTAGAATAACTTAAAAAATTATAAAGACACTTTCTTGTACCTGCTTCTTGGTAGAGTGACTATATGAAAATTACGGTGGTTTTGGGAACAAAAGCCTATGAGGTATATGCGATGTGCAATCGAATTCTAATTAAGAAACCCGAACAAATTTTATTCGTCCGGGTCTGAAAGCCTAAAACTACTTATTTTATTATCTAAATCCGAAGTTAATTCCGACCGTGGCCGTATTGAATTCCCCTACATTATATTCTGCGTTCAATCTAAAGAACCCTAATTTTAATTTAGCACCCACGGTACCCGTAATTCCATTGACCTTTCTTGTAATCGAAAAGGGGTCTACATACGTTTCGGAGGCAAAAGGTCCACTGGTCACCCTGTATTCCCCCAAAACATCGATTACCGATTTACCCGATACGTACCCTAGCGCACCATAAAAATTAATGACCGGTAATTTTGTGGACACCACCCCGCTGAACACCCACGTATTGATGCTTGCTTCTATCCTTTGATTATCCCCATCGATAAGGTTGGCTTCCGTAAAATCATAATCCCCCGATAAGTTTGTATATCCGATTACCGCAGAAATCGCAACGGGTAGCACTTTGTCTGCAGGTAACAGCGATGTAAAATCATGTTGTACACCTACCCCAATAAGGCCTACCGAGGCATCTTCGTACGTAATTTTTGGTATAAAACGTGCCTTTATCTCGGTTCCTTTAAAAACACCAACACTAGCCTGTAGATAGGCTGAAGGGGTAAAATCTATTCCCTCGCCCGACAAGCCGGAGGGAAGTTCGAATTCTTCCCGTACCGGAACGCCCAACACATCTGCCTCAACAAAGACCCTAGTCCCAGATATATCCCCCAATGCGGTAGATACAGCTCTAGGGACGCCCGTGTTTTCCACAAAGTCTAAATTTTGATATGTTGATGGATCCAGTACAAATGCCTTTTTGTCTTGCTTATTCTTAAAACCGGTGATGTTCCCAACAATTGAAATTTCAAAACCACCTAAAGGCTTGGCTTCGGCGGTATTGTACCAACCGGTACCAAGGCTGTATACCACACTTTCCGAGAGCGGCGCCAAATAGGCGTTCGTAAAAGTCTCTGCATCTTCCACCCCCGCTGCAAAGATAGTATTGAAGTCCGCTTGTGCATTTCCGGCAAAGACACTCCCAACAAATAATAATGTAAGTAATTTCTTCATTTTTATTAATTTTCCCTAAAACTAAAAAACCTGCGCCGGGGGCGCAGGTTTTTGTTGTGTAAGTGATGAATTCTATGTGTCAATGTTCGCATAAACGGCATTCTTCTCGATAAACTCTCGCCTTGGCGGTACTTCATCGCCCATCAACATCGAGAAAACTCGATCTGTTTCCGTGGCATTATCGATCATGATCTGTCGAAGTGTCCTAAACTCAGGGTTCATGGTCGTGTCCCATAATTGTTCCGCGTTCATCTCCCCTAGACCCTTATACCGCTGGATGCTCACCCCGCCGCTATAACTGTCGGCAATTGCATCGCGTTCCTTATCACTCCATGCATATTGTTTCTTTTGTCCTTTTTTCACTAAATAAAGGGGTGGCGTCGCAATGTATACGTGACCGCTTTCCACGAGTTCGCGCATATACCTGAAAAAGAAGGTCAAAATAAGGGTTTCAATATGACTCCCATCGACATCGGCATCACACATGATGACTACCTTGTGGTACCGTAACTTGTCTAGATTCAATGCTTTACTATCCTCTTCCGTACCAATGGTTACCCCAAGGGCCGTGTACATATTCTTAATTTCCTCGTTTTCAAAGACCTTATGCTGCATGGCTTTTTCAACATTCAGGATTTTCCCACGTAGCGGCAGTATGGCCTGAAAATTACGGTCCCTTCCCATTTTTGCGGTACCCCCAGCCGAATCACCCTCCACTAGGAATATTTCGCATTTTTGGGGATCCTGCTCAGAACAATCCGACAGTTTGCCGGGCAGGCCGCCACCGCTCATTACGTTCTTTCGCTGAACCATCTCACGGGCCTTGGTAGCCGCATGTCTGGCCTGTGCGGCAAGAATTACTTTTTGTACGATGATTTTGGCGTCATCGGGGTGCTCTTCCAAATAGTCGGTCAACATTTCAGAAACCGCTTGGCTTACTGCGGAAGAAACTTCACGGTTGCCCAATTTGGTTTTGGTCTGACCTTCAAATTGTGGCTCCTGTACTTTCACCGAAACAATCGCCGTCAGTCCCTCCCTAAAATCATCACCCTGTATTTCAAATTTCAGTTTATCCAACATCCCTGAAGCATCGGCATATTTTTTCAAGGTCGTGGTAAGGCCCCTTCTAAATCCTGACAAATGGGTGCCCCCTTCATGGGTATTGAT
>JBARCC010000491.1:0-3453 GCA_049793635.1 Maribacter sp.
AGGATATTCGACCCCTTGGATCCAATAGGGCCAACCAAAAAGTTTATCCTTTTTGCTAGGTAACGAAAGTTCGTAGGTGTGCAGCGTATCCAACATTCCGTCAGAAACAGGCTCAATATTTAACCGGGCATACTCCTCAAAGTGGGGATATTCATAAAAAGACTGCCACGATACGATCAATTTCTCCTGAAAAACGGTATCGGTATTCGGCCGCACCTTTACCGGTTCGCCGATCACTTGAATGTTACGGACCGTTTTGTGTTTTGAGAACGGTTTGTAGTTGTCTTGACAGACCTGATTATCTGAGGTACAATAAAACAATTGAACGATACCTTCTTCGTTCTGTTCGGGTACATCCTTCAAGTTCAATTGTAAAAATAGGTCTTGATGATTTCCGCAGGAAGGGCACATCGGCCAGTCGTCCGTACTTCTCAGATAAGGGATACCCCCAATTTTGGAATCTGTGGAGAACGTGAGTTTATTTTCGGCAACGATTGGTAGGTAAGCGATGCGCTTATGCGCATCCAATACCCTTTTAAACTGTTGGTATTCGTTGATAAAAGCGTTCATTTTTTCTGACGCTACGTTCAACTGTGAGGTGTCAACGGTGATTTTCATGCAATATTTTTTTTAAGTGCCTATGGCGAATGGAAGTCATGTAGACGTTTTTGCTTGGAACCGTAACGATAGCTATCGGGGTGGGCCTTTGTGCGCTGATAAAGCCATTTTAGGTGCATAGCCGTAGCTACGGAACTCAAAAATGGTAAAACCGCAGGTACCTGCCTTACATCAGTAAGGAAAAAAGTCTATATGATTTCATTTTTAAAACTGATAGTAAAACGTCAAAAAATAAAAAATATTAGAACAACGTACGGCCACGGGTAACAACATAGGATAGGTTAACTTTGTATCCATTACATGCAAGAGGAGCACCAAACATCGTACAGAAAAATTATCCACGTAGATATGGATGCTTTTTACGCTTCCGTGGAGCAATTGGATAATCCTGACCTTCGTGGAAAACCGATTGCTGTTGGGGGCAGTTCTCAACGTGGCGTGGTGGCCGCTGCCAGTTACGAAGCTAGAAAATTCGGGGTACGAAGTGCTATGAGCAGTGTTGTCGCCCAACGCAATTGTCCTGATCTTATTTTTGTCAAGGCACGCTTTGACCGTTACAAGGAAATTTCCAAACAGATAAGGGCGGTATTCTATGAATATACCGACTTGGTCGAACCTTTATCATTAGACGAAGCGTACCTGGATGTCACCGTCAATAAAAAAGGAAATCCGTCCGCTACCTTAATCGCGAAAGAAATACGACAGCGTATTTTAGAGGTGACCGGCCTCAATGCATCTGCAGGCATTTCCATCAATAAATTCATTGCCAAGGTCGCTAGCGATATCAATAAGCCCAACGGACAGAAAACGGTAAATCCCGAAGAGGTCATTCCATTTTTGGAAGCCCTGGACATCCGTAAATTTTATGGTGTCGGAAAAGTCACCGCGGAGAAAATGTACCAACTGGGCATTTTTACGGGAAAGGACCTAAAGACAAAAACCATCGCCTTTTTAGAGGATACATTCGGGAAGAGCGGCAGTTACTATTACCACGTCGTACGTGGAATACATACCAGCGAAGTGAAACCGCATCGCATCCCAAAATCATTGGGTGCAGAACGAACGTTCAACGAAAATTTGAGTAGTGAGATATTCATGCTAGAGCGTCTCGACCATATTGCCCAAGAGCTGGAGCGGCGTTTGAAAAAAGTGGATATCGCAGGTAAAACGATTACCCTAAAAATAAAATATAGCGACTTTACCCTGAATACGAGAAGCAAGACCTTACCGTATTATATAGCGAACAAGGCACTTATTCTTGAGGCCGCCACAGAATTGCTTTATCAAGAAGAACTACAGAACTCTGTTCGCTTGCTCGGTCTTTCACTTTCTAATTTGAATACCGACAAAAATTCAAAAAAAGATGACAATACTGCAATTGCAGTACAATTAAAATTCGAATTCTAGGATTTTAAGACTCCTTTACCCGTTTTTAGGTAATTTTTTCACATGTTAACAAAATTTAACCGCATTTAGTTGTGCACGAACAATTCCTAAAATAATTTTGATACCTTAAATGAGAAACTGTTTTTTTAAATATGTACAATCCCTTACCCTACTCCTTTTTACGGTAGGCAGTTTGGTAATTTACAATTCGAGCAGTGAAACACCAACGTTTACGGCGGTACAAACTAATTTAGAAGTCGTTGACCCAGGGGTAGATACGAGTACATACGTGACCTTACCGTCAGATACCTCTTCCAAATCTGTTGAAATTGAGGTAACCGAAATCGAGGAGGAAGAGGAAAAAAATACTTCCGGCAACGTGCCACTCCCTATCATAGACTTTACCTCAATTAGTTTCCTCCCCTATTTATTCTCATTCAATGCCCAAGAAAAAAGCACCAATCTACAGCGTCTTTTTTCTTTCGGCCATTTTGCAAATAGGCGATTTGTGCTATTCCAATCTTTCAGACTATAAAAATACGTTGGGGGTGAATTCTTTCGCCCTGTACTCTTTAGTGCGCAGGTAGCACAATCCATACACGCATGACGTTTAAGGATTCCCGCCCCTAAGCTTGGCGCATCCGCATTTCTAATCATCACAAGTACCAATCATTTAATAGTTAAGATTATGACCAAGAGCATTCTTGCGTTCGCATCCCTGTGTGTTTTATGTATCACGGTTAGTTGCGAATCAAAAAAAGAGGAGAAACAGGAAACGGCCAAGTTTCTAGTAACTAGTCCAATTAAAAAGGACACCTCGATCACTAAAGATTATGTGTGCCAAATCCACTCCATAAAACATATCGAATTAAGGGCCTTGGAAAAAGGCTACCTCAAACAAATACATGTAGACGAAGGCCAATACGTAAAAAAAGGGCAGCAAATGTTCAATATTATGCCCAATATCTATCAAGCCGATTTACAAAAAGCGCAGGCAGAGGCGAAAGTCGCCGAACTAGAGTTGCAGAACACCCAGTTGCTGCGCGACGGTAACGTAGTTTCGCAAAATGAGCTTTCTAAAGCAAAGGCTGAATTCGATAAAGCGAATGCAGAAGTTTCGTTGGCACAGACCCATTTGGGCTTTACCAATATTCGCGCACCGTTCGACGGGATCATGGACCATTTACACGTGCGGGAAGGAAGCCTTTTAGATGAAGGGGAACTGTTGACCACCTTATCGGATAACTCACAAATGTGGATTTACTTTAATGTGCCCGAATCCGAATATTTAGATTATATCATCAGTACCGATAAGGACAGGAAAAAAGAAGTTGGGCTGTTAATGGCCAATAACAAACCCTTTAACCAAACCGGTATTGTTGAAACGATAGAAGGTGAATTTAACAATGAAACCGGAAACATTGCCTTTAGGGCAACCTTCCCTAATCC
>JBARCC010000492.1:0-3406 GCA_049793635.1 Maribacter sp.
CTCTTTCCATAATTTCTGGATACCCACGATTATGGTTTTTTTGAGGTAAATCTAAACCCTTTACTATCTTAGCCAAAAAAGTTAAGATGCGTTTTATTTTATTTTTCCTAGGGCTATCGTTTATCAACCTAACAAACGCCCAAACCAACACCTACTCTATCTCTTTTGAAAATGCTGTCCACCACGAGGCCCACATCCAAGCATCTTTTCCCAACATAACTGCTGATACGTTGATTGTTCAGATGAGTAGAACGTCGCCTGGGCGTTATGCCCTTCACGAATTTGCCAAAAACGTCTATGGTTTTAACGCGAAGGATAGTAACGGCTCTGTTTTAGCCGTTACAAGGCCAGACCCTTACTCATGGGCGATTTCAGGTCATGATGGTACCATAAACCTTGAGTATACGCTATTTGCCAATCGAGGTGACGGAACCTATTCACAAATTGATGAAACGCATGCACACCTTAACATTCCAGCGACATTCATGTTCGCGCCTTCTCTTAGTGAACGTAAAATTACCGTGGATTTTAAAGTACGGAAAGATCTAGATTGGAACATTGCCACCCAATTGCCAAAGGTCGACGGAACAACCTACATGGCTCCGAACCTGCACTACTTTATGGATAGTCCTACAGAAATCAGCAACTTCAAAATTCGGGAATTTTTGCTTGACGGACAGACCGTTAGACTTGCGTTACATGACCCCGGCAGCCAACAAGAGGCGGATGCCTATTTTGAAAAAGTGAAAAAGGTAGTTTTGGCGGAAAAAGAAGTTTTTGGGGAACTGCCCAACTTTGATTACGGCACCTATACCTTTCTTGCCTGTTACGTTCCCAATGCATCCGGTGATGGTATGGAACACCGCAACTCCACAATTTTGACCAGTACCAGAACCTTGGCCAATGGTGGTATGGACCAAAATATAGGTACGGTTTCCCATGAGTTTTTTCATAGCTGGAATGTAGAACGAATACGTCCCGAATCTTTGGAGCCATTCGATTTCGAAGAGGCGAATATGAGCGGGGAACTCTGGTTTGCAGAGGGATTTACCAGTTACTACACCAACCTTATACTATGTCGTGCCGGACTCATTACCCCCGAAGAATACGTGGAGGGGCTAAATGGTACTTTTAACTATGTCTGGAATTCCCCTGCGCGCAGGTTTTTCAATCCTATTGAAATGAGCTTTCAAGCGCCGTTCGTGGATGCCGCCACATCGGTAGACCCCGTAAATCGAGAAAATACCTTTATATCATACTATTCCTACGGAAGTGCCCTGGGCCTAGCTTTGGACCTGGCGTTACGTGAAAAAGGACTTACCCTAGACGATTACATGAAACAGGTTTGGCTTGAACATGGTAAAACCGAATTACCGTATACCATTGAAAATTTGAACGCTGCATTGAATACCTACGCAGGGGAAACTTTTGGAAATTCTTTCTTTGACAGTTACATCTACAAGAGTGATATGCCAAATTACGAGGGTCTGTTGAAAAACGTCGGCATCACGATATCACAAAATTCCAAGATTCCTTTTTTTGGAGCCAAAATCTCTATTGCCGAAGATTTGAAAGGTGAAATTACAACGAACACACTTATTGGGAGTCCGGCGTACAAATCTGGTTTAGAAAAAGGTGATATTATCTTATCGATAAACGGAACCCCTTTTGCGGCCGAAGTTACCTTTGAAAACTTCTTGGAAAAACACTTTACACCCAATGATACTGTAACAGTTCGGTTCGAACGTTTCGGAGAAGAAAGAAGTACGGACCTAGTATTGGGCACAGAAACCACCTACAAACTTGGTATGGTTGAAAAAAGTGGCCAACAACCCTCCAAAAAAACACTAAAAGCCAGAAAATAATGGCTAAAAACGGAATAGATGGATATACGCTACGCCAATGCCCAGACCACGGATGAACTTTTGCAGATTCTTTCCCTTCAAAAAATGAACTTGAAAACCTTGGTTTCTGCCGCCGAAATGGCCGAAGAAGGTTTTGTAACCGTGGAACATGATTTTGACCTTCTCAAACGCATGAACGATGCATGTGCCCACATCATAGCCAAAGACGGCGATAAGGTGGTAGGGTATGCCCTTAGTATGACTTCAGACTTTAAGGATGAAATAACGGTACTACGGCCTATGTTCGACGAACTGGAATCAATGGTCATTAAAAATTTCATCACTATGGGACAAATATGCATTGCTAAATCACATCGAAAAATGGGAATTTTTAAAGGCCTATATGCTGCGATGAAACAATTTTCTCATCCAAAGTATGCATACATCGTTACCGAGGTCGATGCGACCAATAAACGTTCATTGGGCGCACATTATGCCGCCGGGTTTGAAAAAGTGTGTATCTATCATTCCTTCGGTCAAGATTGGGAATTGATTGCCTTGAAAACATATTAACGTTATTATTTTTACATTTTATTATTGTAATTCGATAATTTTTATATATTTGTTATCGTTAAACAATAATAATATTGAAATGAAAATTTTCGGACCTAAGTCTCTGTCTACCATCTTCTACTATATTTTTAGAAGTATTTCAATTTTACTCCTAACATTCTTTGCATATATAGAATTTGCTTTTATTAGTGACAGATTCTCTGTAAAGGATGATAGATTCAATATGAGAATTCCGTTAACGGGAAGTTCTATAAATGGTAATTATCAGTTTAGCGATATTCTAACCATATCATTAATTCTAATATTTGGAATTCTACTTCTCTATTTGCTTTCTAACATCTTCAAAGTACTAAAAGAGACAATCATTTTTAACAAAAAAATTATTCAAAATCTAAAATTCTTAACCATTCTTAATTTAATAATTGGTCCTATTTTATATTTTATTATTCACTATCTAATAATGCATCATACTGAATTCAGAAATATTCACAACTTAATCCTACTGATTATATTTGGAATGATTTCTTTATTCATAACCTATGTATTTCAAAAAGGATTTACCATACAAACTGAAAACGACCTAACCATTTAAGCATGGGTATTATCGTAAACTTAGATGTTCTATTAACGGACCGAAAGTTAAAGAGTAAAGAACTCGCCGAAATTATTGGTATTACAGAGGCCAACTTATCCATTTTAAAATCCGGTAAGGCAAAGGCTGTTCGGTTTTCTACCTTGGAGGCGATATGTGAAGCCTTGAATTGTCAGCCAGCTGACATTTTGGAATATCGTCCCTAAAATTCAATTTCTAATATAGCAGGTATACATCTATAAACTAAGGCTAGTGGCTTTTAAAAATCCGATGGTTTGACCGCTTTAGAATTTTCAACCAAAATCAAATATTGGGCTTAGTCCGCTGTATGTTTATCCTTCGTAATCTCAATCTTTTGATTTTAAAAAAAAGGCAATAGCATTGTTACGTCCATTAA
>JBARCC010000493.1:0-2024 GCA_049793635.1 Maribacter sp.
CAACAGCGCCATGCTTCTCATAGATGAATTTGTGAAAATAAACTCTAGTGAACTTACGCCCCCTGTGGTAGAGGAAATTTTGAAACAATATCCTACTTCCAAGCTTGGTGCCGCCTATAAAAATGACAGGGGTGAATTTAAGTTGGTCATGGTGTTAAAAAGTGGAACAAGAAGAACGGTATATATTGATCAATATGGTAATTGGATTAATAAAAAGTAGCGGTTCTTTCCACAATGTTAGGGGAGCATTCGGTAAAGTATTTGTCCAATAGTTACAAAAGGGCAAAACCCTAATTATGGTCTACAAAAATCACGTTCAATTAAACACTAACCGTTAACTATGCGAACATTTAAAAGTACTTGTTTCCTATTCGATATGAATTGATAATGGGTACGGTTCTTTTTTGATTGTACACTCTTCCATTTGAAGTGGGGCGCGTAAGGTCGAGACATAGATTTGAATTGTGATGAAAGGAGTTGTGAAAACAACTCCTTTTTTTTACTCTTATAGCTAAAGTGTATTGCCTACATGGGTCGCTTGAATTGTGTAAAATTTACCCAATGGTGTGTAATTGAAACAATTTTACTCAATTCTTATCCATACAATATTTTTGTAAAAAACTAAAAATCAACAGGTTAGGCTTGCTGTAGTTTTTGGCACTTTTTTTACATACTACTTAACAACAAAATGATTAATAATTTAAAATTAAAAAATATGAAGACTTTATTTTTATTAGGAGCATTGACCATTGGAGGATTTGCAGTAAGCGCACAAGAAGCGTCATTTTCACAGAACGGAATTCAGCACAATGCGATGACCGAAGTAATATCGGTCGCGGACGAATTCACTGAAATTTCAGTATCCGAAGTTCCAAAAGCAATAATGGATGCGATAGCGAAAAATTACCCTACGGCAAATGTGGAAAAGGCATATATCAACGAAGAAGAACAGTATAAGTTGAGTCTTTCCCTGGAAGACGGTACGAAAGGCGATCTTTTTGCGGATAAGGATGGAAATTGGTTAGACATGTAATTTGGTTTAACTTGTTTGTTCAAGTTGGTTTGGTCAGGAAAGGGTAGCATTTTGCTATCCTTTCCTTTTTTTTTGCGGTATGTTCAAGCTAAGGTTTATGAAAATTTTAAAACACAAATAGCTCGGGTGTGGTATTTTTACGTAGATACTAAGAAGACCTGCATGCTTATGGCCAAAATCCTGATTATTGAAGACGACACTGCGTTTGCCCAAATGTTGCAAAAGTTCTTGAGTAGAAAAGAATTTGAGGTGATGTTAAGCCATACCGGGGCAGATGGTGAAAAGCAAATCAGGGAGAATGACTTTCAGTTAATTATCACCGATTTAAGATTGCCTGATTATGACGGCATAAAATTGGTTTCCAGCCTAAAGGGGAGCGTTCCTGTTATCGTAATGACAGGGTATGCTGAAGTTGCGACCGCGGTGAAGGCCATGAAAATGGGCGCGTATGATTATATATCCAAGCCTTTTACGCCAGATCAAATGCTGACGGTAATCGATGGGGCCCTACATTCAAAACCTAAGAAGAGTAAAGAAGTCCCACTTAATTCGGAAGAAGGGTCAGTGGCCGATACAAACCACCCAAGTGCCACGATAGTTCATTCAACCGATTTGGCGTTCGCAAGTGACGCCTCCCAAAAGCTAGCGGATTATATCGCTTTGGTCGCACCGACAGACATGTCAGTGCTGATTGTTGGAGAAAGTGGAACCGGTAAGGAAGTGACCGCAAAAGCCATCCACCAAAAAAGTGATCGAAATAAAAATGCATTTATAGCTCTAGACTGCGGGGCCATCCCGAAAGAATTGGCGGCCAGCGAATTTTTCGGTCATTTAAAAGGGAGTTTTACCGGGGCGATTGCCGACAAAACGGGTAGTTTTGAGGCGGCTAACGGAGGCACATTGTTTTTAGACGAAGTAGGTAATCTTTCCTATGAAAATCAGATGCAGTTGCTGAGGGCTTTACAAGAGCGTAAGGTGAAAAGGATAGGGA
>JBARCC010000494.1:0-4721 GCA_049793635.1 Maribacter sp.
GCGAAACCCCGAAATACATTATTTACCTGAATCATTCAGGAATTTCAGATTTAACCCTAACTGGGGTAATCAAAGTGATCTCGGATGATGTGATAAGTCAAAATGATTTAACGATACGCGGGGATGGGATTTTAAACGGGGATTTAGAAGTTTCGGTAACTACCCTCAACGTTGATTTAAAAGGGATCACACATATTAAAATTTCGGGTTATACGGATACTTCCAACTTAAAAGTTACTGGTATTGGAATGATCAATGCTACGCGTTTGAGCACTCAAAACGATCAAAACGTTTCAGAAGGCATTGCTCTTATCAATAAGTAAACCCATGTTAAAATTAATTTTGTTAACCTAAGGAGTCAACGAAAGCGCAAGTGTACTTTTTGTTGTCCAAAAACTCCAATCGTCAAAAACCCTGTCTATATACATAGATAGGGTTTTTATGTATACATCAGCCCCCTATACTTTCCCTTGTTATAGGCGATTTTCAATAGTTAGAACTTTCTGCGGGGCCAATAAAACTGCCTACTTCGCGGAATCGTATAGATAAGCATAGCATGGCTTGCAGTTCGACTAGCCATAACGATACCCTGGCAAAAATGCATTTTCAGACAGGTAGGTTCAACGGATATTGCATCCATATTAATGAAAACAATTATAAAATGACTTCTACTACAAGAATGATCCAAACTTGCTTTGAATGTAATGAGCTACATAATGCCCTCTAAAAGATTTTAAATATCACCACCCCTATTATCAAAAAGAGCCTTGACGAATCAAGGCTCTTTTAAGGCTATCCCATTTTTTTCTTCTTCACAGCATTCTTTCGGAACACATAAAAAGGAAGTAGCCATCAATACCCGCTATTCAATAAAATAGCGGTTTATATTATTTTGGCGGCCTTTGTTTTTTAATAGATAGCTTTTCCCTGAAATGGTTGCGTAATATCCCGCAATAGTATTCAATTCAAAAAAGAAATGGTAAATTAGCTTTCCTAAAATTTAAAAAATGAGTTCCGAAAAAGAAGCAAAATTAAAAGCATTGAAATTGACCCTTGACAAGATGGACAAAACCTATGGAAAGGGAGCTGTTATGAAGATGGGGGACAGCGTGGTTGCAGATGTTGAGGTAATTCCTTCTGGCTCATTAGGATTGGATATCGCTTTAGGTGTTGGAGGATATCCAAGAGGGAGGGTCGTAGAGATATACGGTCCTGAATCATCGGGTAAAACTACCTTGACCTTACATGCCATTGCAGAAGCTCAAAAAAAAGGAGGGATCGCAGCGTTTATTGATGCAGAACATGCTTTTGACCGTTTTTACGCTAAAAAACTAGGCGTCGATATCGATAACCTTATTATTTCACAGCCCGATAATGGAGAGCAAGGATTAGAAATAGCGGATAATCTGATTCGCTCCGGGGCCATCGATATCGTGGTTATCGATTCGGTAGCTGCATTGACCCCAAAAAGTGAAATCGAGGGAGAAATGGGAGATTCCAAAATGGGGCTTCATGCCCGTTTAATGTCCCAAGCATTACGAAAGCTCACTGGATCCATCAGTAAAACAAAATGTACCGTTATTTTCATCAACCAATTACGTGAGAAAATTGGAGTGATGTTCGGTAATCCAGAGACGACGACAGGTGGTAACGCATTAAAATTTTACGCCTCTGTTCGTTTGGATATTAGAAGGTCTACCCAAATCAAGGATACCGACGGTAACGTTCAAGGGAACAAGACCCGTGTGAAGGTGGTCAAAAATAAGGTAGCGCCCCCTTTTCGTACCACAGAGTTCGATATTATGTACGGGGAAGGGATTTCTAAGGTTGGGGAAGTAATCGACCTTGGGGTAGAATATGAAATCATTAAGAAAAGTGGCTCATGGTTCAGCTATGGCGATACGAAACTTGGTCAAGGCCGTGATGCCGTAAAAAGTCTTTTGCTCGATAATCCTGAGCTTTTTGAGGAATTGGATGCTAAAATCAGGGAGGCCATAGGTGCTTTGAACGCCTAGGGATATTTATAGTCAACATACAGCTGTAGGTTCTACGCAACCATTTGCAGTTAAGGTCATCTAGTAAATAAAAAAGTGCTATGATGAGGAAAAAGTTAGTGCTACTATACATTTTAGCGGCAGGTATGCTTACCGGTTGTTCCATCGGTGATGATGGGCCCAATTTTCATTTTACCGCATTAGAGATCACAGATGCGGACCTTCCAGAATCGTTCGATTTAAACGAAACCTATGTAGTCACCGTCACCTATGTAAAGCCTGACGGCTGCACCGCCTTTGAAGGTTTTGACGTGGTCAAGGATGATGTTACGGTCAGAAATGTAGTTGCCATCGGTTCTATACGGACCGATAGGGACGATTGTACCCAAGATGGTAATGAACTAACGGCATCGTTCAATTTTACGGTAATACACCCCGACCCCTACACGTTTAAGTTTTACACAGGAGATAATGCGGAAGGGAATGCCGAATATCTTGAAATCATCGTACCGGTAAATACCCCCTAACCTTAAAAAACAACCAACCATTTGTGAGTCAAGAAGAGCTCATACATAACTGTAAAAAGGGCAATCGAACGGCGCAGGAACTTCTATACAGGACCTATGCAGCCACGCTCTTTGGGGTCTGTTTAAAATATTCCAATTCAAAGACCGAGGCTGAAGACAACCTACATGATAGTTTTATGACCATATACGAGAAAATAGGTCAATTTAAAAATAAGGGCTCGTTTGAGGGTTGGATGAAACGGATAACGGTAAATACGGTTTTACAGAAGTACAGAAAAGAAGAATATTTAAGCGTTGTTTCTGAAAACATGCAAGAAGAGGAAGTGTCGGAACATGCTTATAGTGAAGTCCCCCTGCAAACCCTATTAAGCTATATTTTGGAACTGCCCAATAAATATAGGTCAACGTTTAATCTGTACGTATTGGACGGGTATACCCATAAAGAAATCAGCGAGTTAATGGGAACCTCAATCGGTACCTCAAAATCGAATTTGGCAAGGGCACGGACATTATTGAAGGAAAAAATAGAAACGAGGGTATCAAAATCGATTATTGGGATACTCTTTTTGATAACAACACATATTTTATGATCGCAACGATTGTAAATAGAAAAATTGAACAATGCGGAAAAAGAAATTAGACGAACTCTTCCAAGACAAGTTCTTGGACTTCAAGGAGCCGCCCGATGAAAAGGTATGGCTCGCTATAGAAGCGTCATTGAACAAAAAGAAAAAGAAAAAAGGTATCCCGATGTGGTGGCAAATAGGGGGAATTGCAGCGGCATTGGCCGTAGGGTTATACATTTTAAATCCGTTCTCGGAAGTGTCCCCCAATCCTCAAATTATGGTGGATGCCCCCAAAGAAATTGAAACGCAAGAAACGATACGTAAAAACTCCAATCATGGTGCGGATGAAGTGATCATCAACGGTAAAATTGATGCGTATGCAAAAGATGAGGTAACGAAAACAATACCCGCCGATGCAATACAGGAGGTCGCGGAAAAAGGAGAGGAACCATCGGAATCATCAGCGTATGCTAAAGATAACGGCTCATTTAATAATGGTTCTGAGTATGAAGGTAAAGAGGAAGCCATCGCTACCACTTCCCAAAAAACAAAAGGGAATCCGATTGCTACTTCGCCGCAGAAAAATGCACCGGTAGGGCATGCCCCAAACTCAAACGAGGACAACTCCCTCTTTGGAAACCCCTCTTCAAACGAGAAAAACGATTTCGAAACCACTGTGGCAGAAACTGATCCTTTAAATGGCGCTTTAGAACACAAAAACCCTTCTGTTGATCCATCAAAGACGCCGAACAACAAAGACGCTATCGAGTCCCCTAAAGAGAAAAACGGAATTGCCGCGCAAGATCAGCTTCCTAAACTTGATGTATTGGAAAAGGATAAAAAGTCCATATTCGAGGAGATTGAAAATCAAGAAGAAGTAGCATTGGCCCAAGAAAAAACCAAGAACAAATGGTCGGCCGGCCCCAGTATCGCTCCTGTTTACTTTAATGCGATTGGGGAGGGCTCTCCCGTTCATTCCATTTTCGTGCCGAATTCAAAGTCCGGAAACATCAACCTAAGTTATGGCGTGTCTGTAGCCTACGCCGTTTCGGGAAAATTGAGCATCCGTTCGGGGATTCATAAAGTAGACTTTGGCTACGATACCCAAGAGGTCGCTTTTTCCTCTTCACTTACCGCGGTATCAAGCAGGGGCCAATTGGGTACGATAGACTATGCGCCCACCTCAAAATCGCTCATCGTTTCCAGTAATAAAGTAACTTCCGCTAATTTTAGTACCGAGAACACCTCGCTTGACGTTAGTGCCCAAAGTGCAACCAGAAATGGTTTTATGTCTCAACAATTGGGATATCTAGAACTCCCCGTTGAAGTAAATTATGCCGTTTTGGACACTAAATTCGGTATCAACCTTATCGGCGGCTTTAGTTCCCTTTTCTTATTAGATAATGCGGTTTCGTTGACTGCCGGCGAACTTACTACCGAAATCGGGGAAGCGAACAATATCAATGACCTTAACTTTAGTGCCAACATGGGTATTGGTCTCAATTATAAATTTTCATCGCAGTTACGGTTGAATGTAGAGCCCATTTTTAAGTATCAATTGAATACGTTTTCAGAAATAGATGGTACCTTTCGACCCTATTCCATAGGGGTATATAGCGGACTTAGTTTTAAAT
>JBARCC010000495.1:0-7637 GCA_049793635.1 Maribacter sp.
GTTTCCATAGGGTTGAACAAACCGGCTTCGGTAGTTAATAACTGCATACTCTTAGAGGAGGGGTCATCGTTAAAATCCCCCATTACGATAATGTTGCAATCTACTTCCGTTGCTTTGAGCAGGGTAATCCTTTCAATGATCAACTGTGCTGCACGCATTCGTTTGTATTCGGTTTCCACGCCACCATCGCGCCTTGAAGGCCAGTGGTTCACAAAAACATGCACCGTCTCACCATTCAAGATTCCCTTTACGTACAAAATATCACGCGTCCTATCCCGAACGCCCCCTGGATTATCGACCATAAGCGCGATCGGTTCTGCATCTATCACTTCAAAAAGCCGTTTACGGTACAGTAACCCAGTATCAATACCCCGCTCATCGGGAGAATCGAAATGCATAAAACCGTAGTCCAGGTCCTTTAATGGACCCGTATCCAGAAGCGCGGCCAACACCGTACTATTTTCTACTTCGGCCAACCCCACCAGAACGGGCGGGTACCGGTGTTCAACATCCCCTATTGCTGAAATCGTATTGGATAATTTGGTTAATTTTTTCCTATACTTGTCCACGGTCCACTGTTGAGCGCCCAATGGGGTAAAATCACGATCTAAGGTAGCCGTGTTGAACTCGGTATCGAATAAATTTTCCACGTTATAGAATGCGATGGTAAATTGCTTCTTTTTGACGTTCTTTCTAAAAAAGGGTAGGCGCATGCAGCTTTTTAATGGGTCAATAAAAATACGGAATTGCTTAGCGGTATTTGTTTAATTTTGCACTTTATGAAACTATGATAGAAACGAAGGATACCGCCTACGAAAAGGCAGTGCTTATTGGTATCATCAATAAGGACCAGAACGAAGAAAAGGTTACCGAGTATTTGGATGAACTTGAATTTCTCACCTATACCGCAGGTGGCGAAGTCACCAAGCGCTTTGTACAACGTATGGACCTCCCTAATCCCAAAACACTGATCGGAAGTGGAAAAATGGAGGAAGTAGAGCGCTATGTGGACGAGAATGAAATCGGCTCCGTAATCTTCGATGATGAACTTTCCCCGGCACAACAACGTAATATCGAAAAGCAGTTGCGATGTAAGATTATTGATCGTACGAGCCTTATTTTAGACATTTTCGCACAACGTGCACAAACGAGCTACGCACGTACCCAAGTAGAGCTAGCCCAATATGAATACTTATTGCCCCGACTAAAAGGACTATGGACGCACTTGGAGCGACAAAAGGGGGGTATTGGAATGCGCGGTCCCGGAGAAACGGAAATTGAAACCGATAGGCGAATCGTACGTGAGCGTATAACCCTACTCAAAAAGAAATTGCTTAAAATCGATAGGCAAATGGAAACCCAACGCGGCAACCGCGGTGCGTTGGTCAGGGTCGCTTTGGTAGGATATACCAATGTCGGCAAATCTACGCTCATGAACGTCATTAGCAAAAGCGACGTCTTTGCGGAGAATAAACTCTTCGCCACCCTTGATACGACCGTTAGGAAGGTGGTCATTGGAAATCTGCCTTTTCTGTTGAGCGATACGGTAGGGTTCATTAGAAAATTACCTACACAACTGGTGGAAAGTTTTAAAAGCACCTTGGATGAGGTTAGGGAAGCGGATCTACTTTTACATATCGTAGATATATCACATCCGCAGTTCGAGGAACATATCGCTTCGGTAAATCAAATTCTTTCGGAAATAAAGTCCTCGGATAAAAAAACGATCATGGTCTTCAATAAAATCGACCAATATGTAGCCGAGAAAATTGATGATGATGATTTAATGACCGAGCGCACTGGCAAACACTTCACCATCGAGGAATGGAAGAACACTTGGATGCAAAAAGTGGGTGACCGGGCATTATTTATTTCAGCCTTGAACAAAGAGAACCTCGATGAATTCAGAAAACGTGTTTACGACGAGGTAAGGGATATCCACGTAACCCGTTTTCCGTATAATAATTTTCTCTATCCAGAACATTTAGATGAATATTAGGTGCTCTACGTATCACTTAGCGGGTCGTTCGTCGGAGAAAATGAACCCTTTATAAACCACACCACAACTTGTAATGCGTTCACAACATAAATAGTGAACGACCCGGCCTATTGCCCTAAATTTACCATGTGTTTAAGTGAAAGTGTTGACCCCAAATCGATATTTAACCAAAAAAACCAAACGTAGAACCCCAAATTTTACGATAACTACTTAACCGAAAAAGCCCTCTTTAAGAGGGCTTTTTTTTATTGAAACCGTGCGGTTTAAAACGCATAGTTCAAACCTACCAGCAAGTAGGTTTGCAAATCATTATCAATATTGTCAAAAGTAGCCGTAGCATCAGGGTTCGGACCATTTAAAGCATAATTCAGCGCTTCCTGTTTATTGTTCCTTAGGCCGAACTCGGCACCTAGACCTATCCCGTTCCAAAGCGTGTACCCGAATGAATTGATCCAGGTATAGTTCGAAAGATCACCGCTCTCATAACTCTGAAACATTGAAAAGTTCGTCTTAAAATTAATATCTCCAATTTTTTTGGTATAGTCCGCAACAATTTTAGCCCCTAAAGAAGATTGAAAAACGGCATCATTGCTACTGAAAACAAAGTTATAGTTCAAGGGATGAATGACCACCACTAAATCTGTGATCGGAGTCCATGTGGCACCAACACCTACATCCAAATACCCTGGATCGTTGAAATTATCAAGTATGGTAGTCCTGTATTCCCCAAGACCTGAAATGGCGAATTTTTCGGTAAGCTTTCGACCGTATAGCGAGGAGATATTGAAAACATCGGTCGCTTGCCTGAAACTATCATCATCATCGGGATCGTTCTTATCATCGAACTTCACCCAGCCTAAATTAATGTTCCCAGAGTTTCTCCAAAAGAATTTCTCCTGGTTAAGATTGGCAAAACCATTTACAGTGATCCCGATATTTCCAGAAGAAACATCAGGATTACCTTGACTATACCAATTGTTAAAACTGCTTAAATTGGCACCGATCGTACCGAATGCCCCTTTTTTCCAACCCGGAAGTTTATCGATTTGGGCCTGTAATGCATCTACCCTTGCTTGAATGGCAGCAATAGAATCTTTTTTCGGTCCTAGCTGTCCTTTCAGATCTTCCTCGGTCTGAGAAAACCCTATAGCTGTACAGCACACTAGGCCCATGATGAACATGATTTTTTTCATTTTTACAATGTTTAGTGTTTATAGTGGCGCAAATGTAAGAATTGTATTTAGAGCCTGTTTTGAATTATGCCGATTATTTTATTATGCCCTTTTGCAGCATCCCCTGCCCGCCGGCAGGAAAAGTGACCCACTACAATACCAACACATTTCAAAACAGGCTCTTAGTCGAATTATAAGGTAGGGGCTATTTTCTTTTAAAAAGGGGTACCGAAGAACATGCCTCTCCATACATGACAGATTTGGCAACAGCTTGTAGTTTTTCGGTAATGAACACATAGGCATTCAATGGAACCGGCTTTTTACTACATCCCTTTATAATCACCATTTTATCCTGAAAATCGGAAACATTAATGCTTTCAATTACGGACTGATATAAAAAGGATTCCAAAGCCTGCAAGTCTCCCTGTACCGCCTTCTTGGCATAAGGGGCAATTTTGGTGGTAATGAGCATATAGGCCCAGCCCGGTACGATTGCATCCGAAGAACAATGCAGGGCAACAAAATGGTCGGTATACTGTGCCCAATCATGGTTTTCCAAAGAAATCCTAAATTCCTTTTCCCTTAAGATCAGACCTTCATGAAGCCATTCTTTGATATCGATACTGCTTCTTTTTCCTTCGGGATAGTGGTCTTCGAGATTAAAGGTAACCAGTTTGCTCTGGGCTACTTTATTGATGATTTCTTCGGACATGATACTTAGAGTTTCATTCTTTTTTCTGACATCTGACCTCTTTACTAGAGCATTCCCAATTCCAATTTGGCCTCGTCACTCATTAATTCTTGCGTCCATGGGGGGTCAAAAGTGATTTCGACCTCGGCATCCTTTACTTCGTTTAACGATTTCACCTTCTCCTCTACCTCTGCCGGTAAGGATTCTGCTACCGGGCAATTGGGAGAGGTCAAGGTCATCAAAATCTTAACCTCCTTGTCTTCATTGACCAAAACGTCATAAATGAGACCAAGTTCATAAATATCGACCGGTATTTCAGGGTCGTATATGGTTTTCAGCACCCGAACGATTTTCTCGCCCAGGTCTGAACTATCTTCCGCTAGTTGTTCTTCGCTCATAATTCGCTATTCTTCAATTTGTGTTTGATATGCAACCGCATATAATTTCAATTGTTTGATCATGCTTACCAAACCATTGGCCCTTGTGGGCGATAAGTGTTCTTTTAGACCGATCTCATCGATAAACTTTGTATCGGCCTCTAAAATATCATGGGGTTTTTGGTTGCTGAACGCACGTATCAATATCGCAATGATGCCTTTTGTGATGATCGCATCGCTATCTGCGGTAAATACCAACTTATTATCCTCTAGTTCGGCATGTACCCAAACCTTACTTTGGCACCCCTTTATAATGTTATCGTCTGTCTTATAGTTTTCCTTGATCAGTGGTAATGATTTACCTAATTCGATCATGTATTCATACCGCTGCATCCAATCATCGAACATTGAAAATTCATCGATGATCTCTTCTTGTATGTCTTTAATTTCCATGCTTTTCATTTATACAAAAATACGATAAGAAATAGTGTGTTTCAAAAGTTAACTTTTGGCTGATGGCGAAAGGCTACCTTTTATAATTATAACAACATTGATTTGGCTTTTAGAATGCCCTCGACCAAAACATCGACCTCTTGCATGGTGTTGTAAAAGGCAAAACTTGCCCTCACCGTGCCGGGTATTTTATAGAAATCCATAATCGGTTGGGCACAATGGTGCCCCGTACGCACTGCGATGCCCAATTTATCAAGAATGCTGCCCATATCGTAGGGGTGTATTCCGTGTATGTTGAAGGAGATGACCGAAGTTTTGTTTTTGGCCGTACCGTAAATTTTGAGACCGTCGATCTCTTCCAATTTTTGGGTCGCATACTCCAGTAATTGGTGCTCATACGCTGCAATCGCTTCAAAACCGATGTGGTTCATATAGTCCAACCCTGCCCCAAAGGCGATTCCGCCACAAATATTCGGTGTCCCCGCTTCGAATTTATGCGGGAGGCTGGCATAGGTCGTTTTTTCAAAGGTTACTTCTGCAATCATTTCACCACCACCTTGATAAGGCGGTAGTTTGTTCAGCCATTCTTCTTTACCATATAACATTCCAACGCCAGTGGGGCCGCAAACTTTATGTGCGGAAACCGTGTAAAAATCAACGTCTAGCGCTTGTACATCCGCTATTAAATGAGGGGCTGCCTGTGCACCGTCGATCAGTACCGCCGCACCTGCCTTGTGGGCCTTGTCAATAATTTCTTTAATGGGGTTGATCGTGCCCAATGCGTTCGAAATGTGATTGCAAAATACCAATTTTGTCTTATCGCAAAGTAGCTCGTCATACACATCCATAAGCAATTCCCCCTCTTGGCTCATAGGGATCACTTTTAATACCGCACCCGTGCGTTCGCATAACATCTGCCAAGGCACAATGTTAGAATGGTGTTCCATGGCCGAAACAAGTACCTCATCCCCTTTTTTAATAAAGGCTGAAAACCCATTCGCAACTATATTGATGCTATGGGTGGTGCCCGAGGTGAAAATGATTTCGTGGGATTTGGCCGCATTAAAATGCTGCTGTATTTTGATACGTGACTGCTCGTACTTGTCGGTAGCTTCTTGGGAAAGCGCATGTACGCCCCTGTGGATATTCGCATTATAATTTTGATAATACGCTACAATGACATCGATGACCTGTTGTGGTGTTTGAGAGGTCGCTGCATTGTCTAAGTATACTAACGGTTTACCGTTTACTTGTCTTTTCAGTATAGGGAAATCTTCCCTGATTTTGTTGATATCTAACATAGTCCTTCTTCTTAGATACAAAGATACCCGATAATGAAATATATCGGGTATTGAGCCTCTTGTAATTGCTTGTTTTAAAAACGGAAACCTAGCCCGAATTTCAAAAAACCAAGATTATCATTTTGACCACTAGAAACATTATAGCTTACAAAATCATACTGACCTTGCAGAAACAAGAAATTAGTAATATCGTAAGACAGGCCTAAGTTAACATTGAAACCGGTATCGTTGTTTGTGTTGTCAAAAGTAGTTCCATTAAATTGACCGTCGAAATTGGAATTAATAAACGTAACCCCAATCCCAGCACTTGGCCTTAGCTTCTTGAGCCCTGGTATTTTAAATTCCGAAAATACTTTAGGTTGAAATAACCAATGGGTTTCGTTGACGTCCAAAATCGTTGATTCTGCCCCAAAGCCATCGAATGAATTACTGTTTTGGCTCAAAATTGATGCATTGATTCCAAAACCAATATTTGCAAACGAAAGATTGATAAAACGATATTTGATACCTAGGTCGATTATTCCTGAAGCATCGTTCCCCAAATCGCTACCTACCGATATGGGATAATTTGCTTCTAAACTCCATTTTTTATCTTGTGCAGCTAGTTGTAGGGTTGAAAATATTAGAAGTACGAACAGTAAAGATTTCTTCATTTCTGATTTATTTTAGTTGTTGTGATAGCTAAAATAGAAGTAAAAATTTGTAGGAAAACACAACGGTTAGTTAAGATTTACTTAACTAACCGTTAATAGTTAATTACTGCGAAAATTTACAAATCAAACCCTAAATTCACTCCAAGTTTCTTCGCAATCAATTTATTGATTCTTGTTTTTAACTCTGGTATACGTACCGTAGACAGCACATTGTTCGCGAACGCATACATCAAAAGAGCCCTTGCCTCCTTTTTGGGAATTCCCCTAGACTGTAAATAGAAGAGGGCATCCTCATCTAACTGACCTATGGTGCAGCCATGGGAACATTTTACGTCATCTGCAAAAATCTCCAACTGCGGCTTTGTATTGATAGTGGCCTTATCGCTCACCAGAATATTATTGTTCTGCTGAAAGGCATTGGTTTTTTGTGCTATTTTGTCAACGATGATCTTCCCGTTAAATACGCCGGTCGCGCTTTCCCCGTAAATGCCCTTATAATCTTGATGGCTCTCACAATTGGGTTGTTTATGGTGCACCAACGTATGGTGGTCTACATGCTGCTTCTCTCCAATGATGGTAACCCCGTTCATGGTGGAGTCTATATACTCCCCATTTTGATAAAAATTAAGATTGTTACGGGTCAGTTTACCCCCAAATGAAAATGTGTGGACTTTTACGACACTCTTATCCTTCTGATCAATATACGTATTGTCGATAAGGGAAGCCGTGGAAGCATCGTTTTGGATTTTGTAAAAATCCACGATGGCATTTTTAGCCGCAAATATTTCCGTGACCGCATTGGTCAACACAGCGTTTGAGGTTAGGCTTTGGTGACGCTCAATAATTTGCACCTCCGCATTTTCCTCGACCACGAACAAATTCCTTGGCTGCAACATTAAAGAAGCCTCATTACCCGTTGAAAAATGTAAGATTTCAATAGGCTTTTTAGGCATCTTGTTCTTAGGAATATAAATGTAGGCCCCTTCTCTAC
>JBARCC010000496.1:0-3720 GCA_049793635.1 Maribacter sp.
GTCTGGTAGGGGCCATTTTAGCTGCAATGGGCGTGTTCATTGCAATCTTAATTCTGGTCGTACGAAGGCGAAAGGCAATCAAATATCGCGAAATGGCGATGTCTTGCTAAGAGAAAGGTTTTTCACCTGAACGTTCCCAAAAGGCTATACCTTTGCGTATATCGGTTTTTCGTAATTTGTATTGGTCTCCAAGAAATCGGTGCTATCAGTAGTGCGGTATTGGTACCCAGAAATCATTTCGTAGTTCTTGGAAAAACACCCATTCATCAGATTTATCTCTTTTTATGTAAGCGGTAGTAGGTTCACTAGCCAGAAATGGCAATACGCTAATTAACTTTTTGGCTACTATTTTTTATATCTCATATCCCTGATTACATGGAGTGCGCGGCTAAAATAATTTTTTAGCTTTGAATGCGTTCATCTTTTACGCGATCATCGGGATGTAGATGCTTCGGCCTTTCGCATGATAATGAACCCGTTACCTTATGGTTTCGTCCAAAGGTAGATTACCTGATTTAATATGAAAACAGTTCGATATTTGGTAGTAGTGTTCATCGGTTTATTGCTATGGTCTTTTAGCGCGGCAACCTGCATTGCTCAAACTACAGCCGTAGATGTCGATACCATTTTAGAAAGCTATCGTCAAGAGGATTCCTTTGAACCCATTTTCGATACGGTCGAAAACGATATCGATTTCCCTAATTTTGTTCCTCCTAGATACAATGGCTTTTTAGGTTCCTACGGTATAAACGAGGTGCCCAGTCCTAGGGGAGTCGGTATTATGGGATATGTGTCCGACCCAGATGATGTAATCACTGCCGGGGCTGAACAGCGTATCAATCGAACATTATATGAACTTGAAAAACAATCTTCCGTTGAGGTAGCCATTGTGGTTTTGCCGAGTATCGGTCAAGAAGTGCCCAAGGATTTTGCGGTACAACTTTTTGAAAAATGGGGAATAGGAAAGTCGGATACCGATAATGGCCTCCTGATCCTAACGATTATGGACCAACGACGTACCGAATTTGAAGTTGGGTACGGCCTTGAACCGATTTTGACAGATGTAGTTTGCTATCGAATTGGCGTCAATGAAATTGTTCCTAGTTTCAAACAGGGTGATTATGATCAAGGATTAGAGAACGCAGTCTTCAGGATAAAAGAATTTTTGGAGCATCCGGAGGTAATCGATGAAGTGTATGGCTATGGCGTGGAGTATGATGAAGGTCCTTTTAGATGGCAATTTTATCACCTACTTCTTTTGGTCTATTTGGTTATTTGCAGGATTATCGGCTTTTGGTACTTTGGGCAGGCTTTCGATATTGAGCGTTCAAAAGATGATTATTATGACAAGTACCATCGTCTACATCAGCTCAAGTTCGGTTGCACATCAATAGTATTTCCGTTGCCGATGCTATTTTTTTCGAGGATGGTAAAAAAACGGTTACAAGGCTATCGGATCGGCCCTCGTTTTTCAAAAAAGAACGGAATGCCGATGAAACTGCTTACCAATTATGATGAAATAGATGTTTTAAAAGGCGAGCAGCTGCTGGAAGAAGAATTGAGATCGATTTTATATGATGTATGGGTTACCGATGACAAAAGTGATATTATGATTTTGGAATACGAAGGCCCTAACGGAAGGGACTATTCAAAATGTATAAAATGTAGTTACAAAACATTTGGGAAGCTTAAAACGCGCATAACAATAGCCGCTACCTATGACCGTTCGGGTACACGTCTTGATACCTATGAATGTCGTAATTGCAATTATCAAGAAGAAAAGGAAATCAAGATACCTCAAAAAGTAAGAGCAAGTAGTTCTTCATCAGGTTCTTCGTACGGATCATCAAGTAGCAGTGGTTCATCATCTAGTTTTGGGGGCGGCAGCTCGGGAGGTGGCGGCTCTGGGGTGAGTTGGTAAGCATGCAAAAGGTGCAAGAACAGCGGTTAGAGAAACAATGTTCATAGTATTTAAAGGGATGTTGATGCTTTGAATAGATAGGAACAATCCGTTCTTTAAGAAATCCAAAAGGTGGGGCGTGTTTATTTCATCGGATAATATTATTTAACTTTATAAAAGTACTTACGGCAAAAAAAGAACGTTGTAACTACAAGTTAAATCTATTTTGCCTGTGCATCGTATAAAGTTACTTCTAGGAACAACCCTTCTCATTCTCATCGTATTCGCATTGACCGCTTCGGCAGTTCATCCTCAACAGGATAAAATCATTAATCCAAGGCCTGATTTCAAACGCACCTTGGCCGATAAGCATGAGGCCGACCTCTACAATTTTCACAAAAAACTGCTCTCCAATGCGCTAAACGCATACTTTAAAGATGCGATTGCATCGGGGGAGATTTTGGGCGCTGGGGTAAGCATTACCAAAGGGGACTCTATTCTTCTTGCCGATGGATTTGGAAAAAGGGCCCTAGACGAGGATAACTTCATCGATGGAAAAACGGTTTTTAGACTAGGCTCTTTATCCAAAGGATTCACCGGAGTGTTGGCCGCAAATCTTAAAGCGGAAGGGATTATGGATTGGAACGATAGGGTGGTAGACTACCTTCCGGAATTCAAGTTTGGAACTGCGGAGAATACGCAAAAAGTAACGATCTCAAACATTCTGTCCCATACTTCCGGTACACCTTACCATAGTTTTACAAATTTGGTGGAAGCTGGATTACCCATGTCCACCATTGCGACACGTTTTAACCAAGTGCAGCCTATTAGCGTTCCCGGAGAACAATATAGTTATCAAAATGCGATGTTCGCCCTTAGCCAGGAGGTGATGTTGAAAGCTACTGGAGAAGATATACAGCATTTGCTTGCCAACCGTTTCTTTACGCCTTTAGGGATGTCGAACGTATCCACCGACCATGAGACCTTGTTGAATTCCAAAAATTTCGCCAGTCCGCACCGTAAACGTACGAATGGGTGGTCAAAATTAACCTTGACGGATAGGTACGATAACGCCGTTGCGGCCGGTGGAATAAACGCAAGCTCTGAAGATATGGCCAAATGGATGCGGTTTTTGCTGGGACATCATCCTGAGGTAATGCCATCCGAAGCCATCAACGAGGTATTTAAACCGTTCATTTCCTTTAAGAACGGGAATAAGTATTATCAGCGTTGGCCGGGACATCTAAGCTCCTCTTACGGATATGGATGGCGCATACACACCTTTAAAGATCAATGGAAAACCGTCGAAGAAACCATGTGGCACCACGGCGGTAGTGTCAATGATTTTAGAAATGAGATCGCACTTTTCCCTGAAAGCGATTTAGGAATTTGTGTGTTGATCAACAGCAATTCCAAGTTGGCTAGAACCGTTATCCCAGATTTGCACGCTATCGTTAAACATGTGTATGAACAAGCGCCGAGTAAGGTCGCCAGTTTGTAGGGGTGTAGATATTATATTTCAATAGAATTTGATTGATTTACATATTGAGATAAGTATTTTACCGCATTAAGACTAAATTCAAAATAAAAGATTTTCCTATTCTAATGGAATTAGGAATTGAAGGTAAGTTCGTTTGGAGACATAGAATTATGGGAGAAGACCAAGTTAAGTCGAATCATTGGTCTTACCATAATTTATTCATATTGTACAAAAGTCATTAAACATTGGCAGCCAACCAATCCCCAACTTCACTGGTCTTATAACTCTTACCGCCATCGGCAAGGTCTTCGGTTACATAGCCTTCAGCTAACGATTTATT
>JBARCC010000497.1:0-3522 GCA_049793635.1 Maribacter sp.
AAAACGCTCCGTTTTATGTTTTTAAAGATTAGTGTTGGTTCATTCTGAAATCGGCATAGGCGTCCATTCCATGTTCGTGAATGTCCAAGCCTTCTATTTCTTCTTCCTTAGAAACCCTGATGCCTAAGGTCACCTTCAGTACCCCTAGAATAATGCCTGAACTTACCACGCAAAATCCACCAACGATCAGAACACCATAGAGCTGCGTCATAAATTGAGCGCCACTGGCCATGCTTCCAAAAAGGCCGACGGCCAAGGTGCCCCAAATACCGCAGATCAGGTGAACCGCTACGGCGCCCACAGGATCATCCAGTTTTAGTCTATCGACCAAAGCTACACCGCCTACGATGATGATACCTGCCAAGAAACCGATGATTACGGCTTCGTTGGGAGACATCAAGTCCGCACCCGCGGTAATACCCACCAATCCGCCAAGGATTCCGTTAAGGAACATGGTAAGGTCTAAATTTTTGTAAAGAATGGTAGAGGTAATCATGGCTCCGAATCCACCAGCGGCCGCTGCTAAACTTGTCGTAACCAAAACCAGGGAAGTTAATTCGGGATCAGCGGACAGTACCGATCCGCCATTAAAGCCGAACCATCCTAACCATAAAATTAAAACCCCAGCCGTTGCCATCGGTATACTGTGACCCGGGATTGCGTTTGTTTTTCCGTCTTTTCCGAACTTACCTATACGTGCACCCAATAAGGCTATGGCCACCAAAGCGGCCCATCCTCCTACAGAGTGGACCAAGGTAGAACCTGCAAAATCATAGAATCCCATACCGTCCAAGAAACCACCACCCCATTTCCAAGCACCTACGATGGGGTATACCAACCCTACATAGATGACGGTGAATATCATAAAAGACCCTATTTTAATCCGTTCTGCCACTGCTCCGGAGACGATTGTTGCTGCCGTGGCGGCGAACATTCCTTGAAAAAGAAAATCGGTCCACCAGGTGTAGCCACCATCGGCATATTCAGCGGTCATACCCCCTTCAGGTGCCGCTATTCCGAAACTATCCATGCTAAATTTTATGATGCCCAAATCCCCATCTTCAAAGCCCGGGTACATCAAGTTAAAGCCGAACGCATAATAGAGTAGTAGCCCGCCGGTAATGATAAAAATGTTCTTGAATAAAATATTGATGGTGTTTTTTTGTCTTGTTAAGCCAATCTCTAAAAAGGCAAAACCGGTATGCATGAAAAAGACCAGTGCCGTGGCCACCATCATCCATATATTATTCGCTGTAAATAATCCTGCTTCCATTTTCTATAATTTAAGTTTGTTAATTGGTTTAGTTGATTCCGGCAAGGCCGCTTTCCTTTGTTCTAATTCGGTAAGCTTCCAATACCTCGGAGACGAATATTTTACCATCCCCTACATTGCCCGAGTATGCCGCTTCAAGAATTGCTTTTACTGTTTTTTCCGAAAAGTCATCGGAGACTACGATGGATAAATACCTGCGTTGAATGTCGGTAGTGCTGTAAGAGATACCGCGATACACATGACCTTGCTTTTCATTGCCTACTCCGGTAACATCCCAATAACTGAAGAAGTTGACCTCGATTTGATGCAATGCCTCTTTGACATCGTCAAATTTGGATTTTCTAATGATTGCCTCGATTTTTTTCATTTTGTTGGTTTTTATGATTGCCAAATATATGTTAAAAAGAATGTACCCCTATTTTTATAGGGGTGATAAACTTCATTATTATGAGTATCGTAATTTATACCCATAAAATTTTAGGGTATTCAGATTTAAGGGATATAAAATTGAGAAAGTGAAGAAAGAAGAGCTTGGTATTAACAAGAATATTGACGGGAATGATAGAAAAATGATAAATTACCTGTGAATTGTTCAAAGAAATGGAGAATACCCTAAAAAATCCTAAAAATCTAAAATAATAAGTGGGGAATGTTGTTTTTATAACATTCTGGCAATCCAAAGTCCTACCGAGATCGCTAGCATGCCTACGACAACGCTTAAGCCCAAATAAAGTGCGCTGTAAAAAAGAGAAGTTTCCTTAAAAAGAAGATTACCTTCGAGTGCAAACGTCGAAAACGTGGTAAAGCCACCGCAAAATCCTGTAGCCAATAGCAGTGTTTGGTTTTGGGTTATATAAGTTGATTTGAGGGTTAGGCCTATAAGTATGCCAATCAGCAGGCAGCCTATGCAATTTACCAGAAAAGTGCCTAAATAGAAATTTGAGTAGTAGGGGTTTAGTGATTTGGATATCCAGTATCTCAAGATACTGCCAAAACCTCCCCCTAAAAATACCATTAATACTTGTTTCATACCTCGTAAAGGTAAAAACTATACTGCTTTCTTGAAACTGTTTGTCAAGACATCTAATGGGTAAATAATGGAAGTAGTTTCGTTAGCTACTTTTACCGGAGTTTTAGGAGATTTTTTGTAAACGCTTAACAGACTTACAGCCACCATCGCCACGTTAATCACTACTAAAACTATAAAAATCGTAAGAAATGTCATCATAATTAATTGCCCCTATGATTCAATAACGCAAAATTACGTCATTTGGTATATTATACGGGGAAAAAGATGTTTTTGTTGCGCAAAGCCTAATTTTTATGAGCTTGATAGAAAATTAACTATTGCTTAAGATAAAACTTAATACAGAATAAGATTGCTAAGAATACTATAAAGAACCCGCCAATCCATCCAACGCCTTTGTAATTTTTTTGATGCAGTTTGAAATCCTTTCTGTAGGAATAAACGATAATGATGACAAAAGATATTGCAAATAGTATCGCAAAAATGATTTGACCTGTGCTGAACATATTTCCTATTTTTACGCAAATTTAATCCAAAACGACACATTTTAAATGAAAAATAAAATTGAAGCGGTCAGGGCATTCCATAACGCATTCGGTCTTGGCGTCTCCGAGCATTTACAGGCAGATTTGGGCGAAGCGAAAAATCGACTGCGTTTCAACTTAATGGATGAGGAAAATGAGGAATATCTTGAAGCTGCGGAGGCCAATAATTTGGTCGAAGTAGCCGATGCGCTTGGGGATATGCTCTATATCTTGTGCGGTACCATTTTGGAGCACGGCATGCAATATAAAATCGAGGAAGTATTCAAAGAAATTCAACGCAGTAATATGAGCAAATTAGGCGCCGATGGGAAGCCAATCTACCGGGAAGACGGAAAAGTGCTCAAAGGCCCAAATTATTTCAAGCCCGATATTGCTGCCATACTTAATAAAACCCGTAAGCAACCCGTTGTGCAGCAGTAATCCCTTACCAATATCAAAATCTGTAGAAACTCGACTAGCGCATGTACATAATCTGACGTTTATGGCTTAAGCACATGGTTTTTGGAAAGGTACTTAAGCCGCGTCCGAAGGCTTCCAACTTTACGGTATTACGGTAATCTGTTTTCCATACCAGGGTAAACATCTTGGGGAATGCATTCCAGGTACATTTTTATTTTCAGTAGCTATTCAGTGACCTTAAAACGCCATCCGAACTTGTCTTCCGTTCTGTTGTACTG
>JBARCC010000498.1:0-2259 GCA_049793635.1 Maribacter sp.
GTTCCCACTATTGGAAATACAGATGACCACATCGTTTTCCTGTATCGTTCCCAAATCGCCATGAATGGCGTCGCCAGCGTGCATAAAAATCGCAGGGGTACCCGTAGAATTCAAGGTGGCTACAATTTTAGTGGCGATGATGGCGCTTTTACCGATTCCTGAAATGATCACCCTGCCTTTGCTTTCGATGATGCAATTCACGGCATCTGCGAAATCTACTGTGAGTAAGGTGGTTAGCTTTGCGATAGCATCGCGCTCAACTTCAATGGTTTTTTTGGCCAAGTCAATAATGAGGTCGGTAGCGATCAATCTATTATTCAAATTATGAATTGTATTCCTAAAAGAATGTGTTATCTTTAAGATTACAAAATTAAACAAACTTAATTGTATATGCCGAGAATCGCATAATAATTTAGAAGTACCTAACTTGGTATTTCATCGTTTTGTTTAGGTATTAATTTTAATGAACGTACCACTTCCTTAAATGGCAAATGTGACACATAGTACAGAATTCGATCATCTTGATCTGCATTCTTCCCTAAAAAAATATTTTGGATTTTCTAAGTTCAAAGGGCTTCAGGAAGAAGTCATTAGAAACGTTTTACAGCGGAAAAACTCGTTCGTCATCATGCCTACAGGTGGCGGCAAATCCATGTGCTATCAATTACCTGCCTTAATACAGGAGGGTACGGCCATCGTGGTTTCCCCGTTGATCGCCTTGATGAAAAATCAAGTAGATGCCATTCGTGGGGTATCTGCGCAAAACGGTATTGCACACGTGTTGAACTCCTCTTTGAACAAAGGCGAAATTAAACAGGTAAAGCAGGACATTACTGACGGGATTACAAAGCTGTTGTATGTGGCTCCAGAATCACTGACTAAAGAGGAGAACGTTGAGTTTTTACGTAGCGTTACCCTTTCTTTTGTTGCGGTAGACGAAGCGCATTGTATTTCTGAATGGGGGCACGATTTTAGACCGGAATACCGTAACCTGAAGTCCATCGTTGAACGGTTAGGGGATGATATCCCTATCATCGGCCTTACCGCAACGGCAACGCCAAAGGTGCAGGAAGATATCATTAAAAATTTAGGAATAGGCGATGCAACTCTGTATAAGGCTTCTTTTAACAGACCAAATCTCTTTTATGAAGTACGCACCAAAACGGAAAACATAGAAGCGGATATCATCCGTTTCGTAAAACAGAATGCTGGTAAATCCGGTATCATCTATTGCTTGAGTAGAAAGAAAGTAGAAGAATTAGCACAGGTATTACAGGTCAATGGCATCAGTGCCGTTCCTTATCATGCTGGTTTTGATGCCAAGACCAGATCCAAATATCAAGATATGTTCTTGATGGAGGATGTAGACGTAGTAGTCGCTACGATTGCATTCGGTATGGGTATCGATAAGCCCGATGTGCGTTTCGTCATCCATCATGATATTCCGAAAAGCATAGAAAGTTATTATCAAGAAACCGGTAGGGCAGGCAGAGATGGTGGTGAAGGGCATTGTTTGGCTTACTATTCGTATAAGGATATCGAGAAACTAGAGAAATTTATGTCGGGCAAGCCGGTTGCCGAACAGGAAATTGGGAATGCGTTATTGCAGGAAGTGGTTGCCTATGCGGAAACCTCTATGTCTCGTCGTAAGTTCATGCTTCATTATTTTGGGGAGGAATTTGATGAGGTGAATGGCGACGGTGCCCAAATGGATGATAATACGAAAAACCCGAAAGTAAAGGAGGAAGCGCAAGCAGAAGTCGTGAAGGTACTCATGGTGGTGGATGGTACGAGCGAAAAATTCAAATCGAAAGAAATCGTACATACATTAAGGGGAAAGACCAACGCCATCATCGCTTCCCATAAGACGAATGAAAAAAAGTTCTTTGCCATTGGTGCCGATAAGGATAAAAGTTTTTGGATGGCCTTGGTGCGGCAAATGTTGGTAGCGGGTCTATTACGCAAGGAAATTGAACAATATGGGGTATTACACCTCACGGAAAAAGGAAGGGACTTTCTTAAAAAGCCCAGCTCGTTTATGATGACGAAAGACCATGTCTACAATGCTGAAAATGATAACGCCATTGTAGGTGCGGCGAAATCGGGTGGAATCGTGGACGATAAACTTCTAAAACAGCTAAAAGATCTTCGGAAGGCGCAAGCTAAAAAGTTAGGAGTTCCCCCTTTCGTGGTTTTTCAGGACCCTTCTTTAGAGGACATGGCGTTAAAGTATCCCATCTCACATGAAGAGTTGTTGAA
>JBARCC010000499.1:0-12927 GCA_049793635.1 Maribacter sp.
GTATTCAAGGGTCATTCGAACCGTCTTTCGTCATGTTTTTATAAGTTAATCTGATAGTTCGGTTGTTTTATTTTTTGAATTTCAATCACAAAAAGCCTTAGAAACAACATTGAAAATTGAATACGTATTCTAAATATGCACTGTAATCGTTTACTGTTGTTGACTCTGTACTTTAACGGCATGTGAGGTCTTGTTTTTGCCCTGCGAATAAATAACACCTCTTAAGGGAGCACAATCCTTATAATCTTTGCCATGGCACACCTTAATATGGTTTGTGTTCGCTAAAATATTGTTGGTAGGATCAAATCCTTTCCAGCCTATTTGAGGAATGTAGGCCTCTGACCATGCATGCATTTGAGAATCACCGGTAAGACCATGGTCTTGGTTCAAATAACCTGAAACATATCGTGCCGGAATTCCATTTTTTCGAGACATGGCACAGAACAGATGGGTAAAATCTTGACAAACCCCTTGTTTGGAAGCGATCACCTCGTCTAATGTAGTATCAACTTCCGTTACACCTGTCTTAAATTGAATATGGTCATAGGTCCACCGGTTGAGCTTCTGCAGATTTTCAAAAATGGAGTGGTCTGAACTGAAACTAAAATCTGATACCGTTCTCTCCGGTAAAAAGGTCAAGGGGGTACTTTTTAAAAAAGATTCAAAATCGATTTTAAATCCTAACTCCCGGATTTTTGCATAGGCCGCTGCGTTATCGAAATCCAAAGGAAAATCGAAAGGATCTATCGAATCTTTAAAAAAAGTGAACTGTGCTTCAAAATTTATTTCCTTGAATTTCTTTTTAGGATGCACCCTAATGGTCTTGAACCCATAGCCATTGATGGAAAATTCATTGGGTATGTGCAATGAATTTGAAAATTCGACGTGTACTTCATGCTGGGTGTTGTTCTCCATAGGAACGATTAAAAACTGCCAGTAGGCATCATTTACCCAGTTTTCATATGTATTTTCTGTTTTGTAGGTAATTTTATATTCATTCGACATAGGTTCAAAGATACCTTAAATAAAGGGGTTAGTAGTTAAAAAATTCTTCGTCGACCTTGTCACTAATTTTAATGAGACTGGCTAGAATATCCTCGATGAACGACTTTATGTCCTGTTCGATTTCCTCAATATACTTAAATTCATATTCCGCCCTTACCCGTCCTATTAAAAAGGCTGTGGAGTCCTTATTATATTTTTTTTCAGGATTTAATATCCTAACATGTTCGTTTACCTGATTTAGAGAATTCATGACCGATCTTGGGCAGTTCGGATTTAATATCAAAAATTCTAGTGTTGAAATACTGGTCGGCGTTTTTTTGTAGAATCTACGCATCATATCATAGGACTCCGCACACTTTAACAGGGTGGTCCATTCAAAACTTTTACTGAATTTATCGCCGTAGCTTCCTTGGGATAGCAATGCATCATTGTATTTGGCATTGATCATTCTGGTGATTTGGGTGGCTCTTTCAATATTTATACCCATCATAATGATGGCATATACCGAATCGTGCAATAAAGTACCTCGTATTTTTCCCCTGAGAATGGCGGTCATTTCGGCAACATTGCTTGTGAAATCATGAAGTCCGTTTTTTACGAAAACTCCTTTGGGATATTTCAGTACAAAATGGTAAAACTTATTGATAGCTTCATAAAGCTCGGTAGAGATAAGGTCACGGGCACTGTTTGCATTTTCGCGGGCCAATTTTACGGTACTGATGATGGAAAACGGATTTTCTACATCGAGCCCAATGTTGAACAGCACGTCTTCTTCATTAAGCTGTTTGTCATCGTCTTTTTCTGGATCACCGAGCATGAATAGCATGGAGCGTAAAACAAACTGTCTATTTTGTGATTGAACATTCGGTGCATCTAAGGATGAGAAGTAATTCACGTTCATATAACGTGCAATATGTTCCGAACGTTCTATATAACGTCCCATCCAAAATAAATTATTGGCTACTCTTGCTAGCATATATCTTTAATTTCAAGTTTACTTTTTCACTGCGGCGTCGCTCAGTGAACTTTATTTTTTAATTTTCCTGACCACTGACTACTTTTTCAACACCCAAGTATCTTTTGAGCCACCGCCCTGAGAGGAATTCACGATCAGATTCCCCCGTTTTAGTGCCACTCTTGTGAGGCCGCCCTTCAATACGAATTCTTTATCCTTTCCCATCACGGTATAGGTTCTTAGATCTACGTGGCGTTGTTCGAAAGATTCCGTTTCGTCGATATAGGTCGGGTGTACGCTTAAGGACATGATCGGTTGTGCCACATATTTTCGCGGACTTTCTTTGATTTCGGCCTTCACTTTTTCTATTTCTTCCTTGGTAAGCCTGTTGCCTATCGAGATGCCGTAACCGCCGGCTTCATCGACCGGTTTAATGACCAATTCTGGGATGTGTTCCAAGACATATTTAAGCTCGTCTGGTCTACTGCAATGGTAGGTGTGCACATTATTCAGAATTGGTTCTTCATCGAGGTAGTATTTGATGATTTGTGGCATATAGGTATACACCGCCTTGTCATCGGCTACCCCTGTTCCTGGAGCATTGGCGAGGGTGACGTTCCCTTTTTTGTAGGCGGCGAACAATCCTGGTACACCAAGTGCCGAATCTGGCCTAAATTCTAGCGGATCGATAAATTGGTCATCGATGCGTCTGTAAATGACATCTACTTTTTCGGGCCCTTGAATGGTTTTCATGTAAACAAAGTCGTTCTCCACAAAAAGGTCACGGCCCTCCACCAATTCCACACCCATCGTTTTTGCAAGGTAGGAATGTTCGTAGAACGCCGAATTATACATGCCAGGGGTAATCACCACAACGTTGGGTATATCCACGCCTTTCGGCTTTACCGATTCTAAAAGTTCCAAGAGATTCTCGGCATAATTGGTGACCGTATGGGTTTGATAATGATTGAATACTCCAAAAAGGGCCTTTTTCAGGGCCGTTCGATTGCAGATTACATAACTTACTCCTGAAGGACAGCGAATATTATCTTCAAGTACATAGTACTTTCCATCTTTGTGTTTGATGACATCTGTACCTGAAATATGATTATAAATTCCCCCGGGAGGATTTACACCGTTCATTTGATCTAAATAATTGGCCGAGGAAGTGATCAGGTCTATTGGAACGATATTGTCTTTCAAAATGTTTTTATCGTGGTAAATGTCCCAAAGAAATAGATTCAACGCTTTACTCCGCTGTATCGACCCCTTTTCGATAATTTCCCAGTCTTCTGAATCAATAATTCTTGGAAATAGGTCGAAAGGAAAAATTTTTTCCTGCACATCGCTATCTCCATAAACCTGAAAAGTGATGCCTTGATTGAAGAACGAAGATTTGGCTTTCGCATTTAAGTTCACATAGTCACTTATAGAATGCTCACCGTAAATCTCAAAAAGTTTCTGGTAGATTTCTTTTACTTTACCTTCCGCATCGTAGATTTCATCGTACAATTCCGGATTCCGTTGATAAGAAGAAAAAATTTGGTTCTTGATATTCCCCATAAAAATTATTTTTTCAAAAGATACTGGATTTAATGGAATTAAATGGTGTCATAATGGTAAATATCCTTAGTAATACTACGTTTTCCTTAAAAACCCAATCGTTTTTTTAACAAGTTTGGTATTTATCCTGCCAGTGTAGGTTTATACTCTGAATTTCTTAAATTTTCAATACTTTTAAGCAAAACAAAATAAGAATGAAACAAAATTACACGGTATTACTGAGTGTTATTTTTCTAACGACCCACTTGATTTCTGCACAGTTCAGCGAAAAGAAAAAGGGATACACCAAATACGAAGGTCTTTACGATTTTTATTACGATGAAAGCGCTGATAAAATGTATTTAGAAGTTAAGGATTTAAACAAGGAGTTTTTATATGTGTATGCTTTGAGCAGTGGAATCGGCAGTAATGACATTGGGCTGGATCGCGGCCAGCTAGGAGACGAACAAGTCGTATATTTCAAAAAAACGGGGAATAAATTACTTTTGGTACAGCCAAATTTAAAATACAGGGCCATTACAGATAATGTATTGGAGCGCAAATCGGTCGAACAAGCCTTTGCCAAGTCTATTTTGTTCGGATTTCCCATCGAAGAGGAGAACAATGGCACGTACGTAATCGATATTACCGATTTTCTAATGCAGGATGCGCATGGGGTCTCCCAACGCTTAAAAAGTACCGAACAGGGGGCATATAGTCTTGATAAGTCTAAAAGCGCATTCGCCTTGGAACGAACCAAGGCCTTTCCCAAGAATATTGAATTCGACGTAACGCTGACCTTTAGCGGAGAGCCCAAGGGGAATTATATACGAAGTGTAACTCCCAATCCTAATTTGATTACGGTGGCCGAACACCATTCTTTTATCGAACTACCCGATAATAAGTATGAGAAACGTGAGTTCGACCCACGCTCAGGGTCTTCACCGTTCAGTTATTACGATTATGCCACCCCTGTGGAATCCTCGATACTAAAACAATTTATCAGAAGACATCGGTTGGAGAAGAAAAATCCATCCGCAGAAATCAGCGAAGCCGTGGAGCCCATTATTTATTATTTGGACAACGGTACTCCCGAGCCGGTGCGCACAGCTCTTTTGGAAGGGGGCAGGTGGTGGAACCAGGCCTTCGAGGCCATAGGTTATAAAGATGCCTTTCAAGTCAAGATACTGCCCGATGATGCCGATCCTTTGGATGTTCGGTATAATGTAATACAATGGGTACACCGTGCCACAAGGGGTTGGAGCTATGGCAGTAGTATAACCGACCCAAGAACCGGTGAGATTATGAAGGGGCACGTTAGTTTGGGAAGCCTGCGCATTCGCCAGGATTATTTGATTGCACAGGCCCTCATGAACAAACCTTTTGCCGAACGTGATGATAATTACCAACCCATGCTCGATATGGCCATCGCCAGAATACGCCAATTATCGGCCCACGAAATCGGGCATACCTTAGGGTTTGCACATAATTATGCAGCAAGTACGACAGATAAGGCATCGGTAATGGATTATCCCCATCCTCAATTCGAATTGAAAAATGGAGAGGTCACGTTTTCAAATGCCTACGAAACAGGTATTGGCGAATGGGATAAAGTGTCGGTCGCCTATTCTTACGAAACCTTCCCTAAAGGTGTTGATGAAGAAAAGGAATTGGATGCGATTTTGGACAAAGCCTATGCCGATGGACTTCGTTATATTACAGATCAAGATGCAAGGCCGGCCGGGAGTGCCCATGTGTTGGCACATTTATGGGACAATGGTACTAGTGTAAGCGATGAATTGGATAAGATGTTGACCTTACGAAAAACTGCGATAAATCACTTTTCGGCAGATAATATACGGTTGGGGGAATCCTATTCAATCTTGGAAGATGTTTTTGTCCCGCTATTTTTCTTTCATCGTTACCAGACCGAGGCGGTCGCTAAGTTGATCGGGGGTCTCAACTATAATTATGCAGTGAAGGGGGACCGGCAGCTAATTGTTGAGACTGCCGACAAAAGGATGCAACAAGATGCATTGAAAAGTATTCTCAAAACCTTGGATGCCAATGAGATTGCAATCCCAAAGGAAAAATTGAACTTATTTCCACCTAGGGCATTTGGGTACCCTAGTACACGGGAATCCATCAATGGTAGGTCCGGACTCAGTTTTGACGCCTTGGCCGCGGTAGAAACGGCAGCGGATATGACCTTAGGATTTTTACTGCATCCAGAAAGAGCATCCCGACTTATTCAACAAAAAAGTGTAGACCCAAAAAATATCGGTTTGACGGAAGTATTGGATGAAGTTGTGGCGAATACCCTCGAAAAAAAACAAAATGACCCTTATTTGACAGAAGCTCAACATACCATTAATTTCAGGGTCCTTTTTCATCTCATGAATTTGGCTGCCCACGATGCGGTACATCCGCAGGTAAATGCCTTGGCACATCAAAAACTGGCCAACCTTAAAGCGTCTTTAACCTCCGCCTCAAAAAGCGCCATTTCGATGGAGATGGTAAGAAGGATCGATGTTTTTATGAAGGCACCCAAAGAATTCAAGGTACTGCCTGTAGCACAGATTCCTGATGGGTCGCCTATTGGTATGGATTGTTTTCATTGATAAATTCAAATTCAAAAATCAAGTACAAAAATCAAACACAGACTCAACTATCAAGTTCAAATATGACGCTCCTCCTCGTAGCTTCGGTACAGAAAAGATGTAAATTGGCAGGTGGCATATGTTAATTCCTCAAATTTATAAGTGGTCTACACATCTCAATCAGGCGGTACGTCCATAGACCCATGGTGTTTGATTTTTGAGTTTGTACTTTAATTGTAACATAGGTTATGCAAATCAATTTAATAAGTGATACGGTCACAAAACCTACCCAAGGCATGATGGATGCCATGATGTCTGCAGTGGTAGGGGATGATGTGTTTAAGGAAGATCCAACGGTGAATGCCCTGGAGGAAAAAGCGGCCAGTCTTTTCGGAATGGAGGCAGCACTTTTTTTCCCTAGTGGCACCATGACCAACCAAACGGCTATCAAATTACATACCCAGCCTGCAGAACAGTTG
The DNA here is from genome assembly GCA_049793635.1 of Maribacter sp. GTDB lineage: Bacteria > Bacteroidota > Bacteroidia > Flavobacteriales > Flavobacteriaceae > Maribacter. The sequence continues at coordinate 6,582 of JBARCC010000499.1, forward strand.
ATCTGTGATAAATATGCCCATATCTATAATTACGAAGGTGGTGGTGTGAGTTTTAATAGCGGGGTTTCCTGTCGCCTTGTAGATGGCACAAGGGGCACTATGACCGCAGCGCAAGTGGAGGCCGTCATCAATCCTCCCGATTTTTACCATAGTCCGTTGACCACCTTGGTCTGTGTTGAGAATACGGCGAACAAGGGAGGGGGCACCTGTTGGGATTTTCAAGAGCTTAAAAAAATTAGGGCGGTCTGCGACAAGCACGGGCTGGGCTTTCATTTAGACGGGGCACGGCTATGGAACGCGTTGATAAAAATGAACGAGACCCCGTTGCAATATGGTACATTGTTCGACACCATCAGTGTATGTTTGAGCAAGGGTCTAGGGTGCCCCATTGGTTCTTTATTGTTGGGAAGCAAGGAAGATATGGAAAAGGCGATACGTATTCGAAAATTGTTCGGCGGTGGAATGCGGCAATCGGGATTTTTAGCCGCTGCTGCGATTTATGCCTTAGATCATCAGTTTGAGCGTTTATCCGAAGACCATAAAAAAGCTGCCGAAATAGGTGCGGCATTATTGGCGAAATCATTCATCAAAAAAGTAGAACCCATCGAGACCAATATCATCATTTTTGAAATCGATGAAACGTACATGTCCAGTGCAGATTTTGTGGCAAAGTTATTGGAAAGAGACATTCTCATCATTGGTATGGGGCAGGGAAAATTAAGAATGGTCACCCATTTAGATTATACCGATAGCATGCACGAGGAACTTTTAGCGCAAATGGCCAAGTTTTAACGGCATCCACATAAAGGAAAAATGACTGTTATCGATTGGATAGAAATTTTTTATCGATTTTGTGTAACCGAAAACTAGGATGGTAAGCCGGTCATCAAGCTTTGGGTAATATTCAAAATGCCATTTTCCATGCCTGCTTCTGACGTATAGAGTCCACTGGAGCCAATGAGTTTACCTTCCCTATTTTTTAGTTCCACTAAAAATTTTCCGGCGGTATTGGTCTTACGTTCAAAGAGCTTCGCATCGAACTTATCCTTGGAGGTCAACATGTTTAAGGAAGATTCCATAGCGTCCTCGGTCGAAAAAGAAATACTTTTCAAAAGGGTTTTGCCACTGTTCGATTTGACTATAAATCGAAAATCGTTCTTCTTTGTTTTTTTAAACTCGATCATTGCAAAGGCTTTTCATTAAAGATATGCATTTCAAAACATAAAGAATGAAAAGCCGAACCTATGCTTATTTAAAAAGTGAGTCCATTCCGGGGATGTTCGGCATCCCTTCTTTTGCGACGGCGGCCAATTCTGCTTCGTTTACGCGCGTTGCTTTTTCTATGGCGTTGTTAATCGTGAGAATGAGGTAATCTTCCAACTGTTCCTTATCCGCAAGAAGACTATCGTCAATGCTTATTTTTTTAAGGCTTCTATTTGCCGTAATGGTTACCGATAATAAATTGTCGCTCGAGGTTTCCTCTAAGGTGACCGTATCCAATCTTTTTTTCGTGGCTTCCACTTTTTGCTGGGTTTCCTTGAGTTTACCCATTATGCCCATCATATCTCCAAACATAGTTCGATTTTTAAAATATCGTGTAAAAATAATGAAAAGTAAACTACCTTGGGGCAAGCACATGAGGCATGTAAGGGAAAATCATGTTTCATGCCTGCACGGGCTTCCAAGCATAACATATCGATGATCGAGTACATCGATTTTAGATATTCTGTTTTGAAAATAGGTTGTGCGAATAAGCCTTATTTTTGCACTTTTAAAAACATTAGTTTCCCTATGGCCCATCCTAAAGCACCGATTGCAAAGAAAATCCCAAAAGAATTAGTCATTCATGATGACACCAGAATAGATGACTATTACTGGCTTAATGAAAAGGAGAATCAAGAGGTCATCTCCTATCTAGATGCCGAGAATGCGTATTATGAATCGGTCACCGCGCACACTAAAGGTTTTCAGGAAACCTTATTTCAGGAGATGAAGGGGAGGATAAAGGAAGATGACGCTTCGGTTCCGTATAAATTAAATGGGTATTGGTACAGTACACGGTATGTGATTGGAGGGGAATATCCGCTGTATTCACGTTTTAGGGAAATGTTGGAAGCAGATGAGGAAATTTTGTTCGACGGCAATGAAATGGCTAAAGGGCATGAATATTTTAGCATAGGGGGTATTGCCATTAGTCCAAATAATAGATTGGCGGCTTTTGGGGTGGATACCGTTTCTCGCAGACAGTACACGATGTACATCAAAGATTTGGAAACCGGTACCATATATGATGATAAAATAGAGAATACGACCGGCGGTGGGGTATGGGCGGACGATAATGAAACCTTATTTTATACTAAAAAGGATCCTGTAACCCTTAGGTCAGATAAGATCTATAAACATAAACTGGGCACACCAACTACTGAGGATCAGTTGATTTTTCATGAAAAGGACGACACCTTTAGCACATTCATTTACCGAACGAAGTCAAAAAAATACTTGGTCATCGGATCCTTTAGTACGCTGACCTCTGAATTTCAAATTTTACCTACCGATGATCCTGATGGAACATTTAAAGTGTTCTCCAAAAGAACCCGTGGTTTGGAATATACCATATTCCATTATGAGGAAGCCTTTTATATATTAACGAATAAGGACCAGGCCGAAAATTTTAAGGTTATGCGTACCGATGTCGATAAGACCGCCTCGCACCATTGGGTCGAATTCATACCGCATCGTGAAGAAGTGCTCCTTGAGGATATTGAGATGTTCAAGGAATACTACGTGCTGTCGGAACGGGAAAATGGACTGAATACAATAAGGATCATCAGATGGGACGGCACTGAAGAATATTTCCTTCCCTTTCAAAGCGAAACGTACACTGCATCCGTGGGTAATAATCCAGATTTTGACACCGAAATTCTGAGATATTCCTATAACTCAATGTCTACGCCTAGTTCCGTAATCGATTTTAATATGCGTACCAAGGCCAAAGACGTGAAAAAAGAGCAGGAAGTGCTGGGAGGACATTTTGATAAAGACAACTACACCGAAGAACGATTATGGGCCACGGCCAGGGATGGGATAAACGTGCCCATGTCGTTGGTCTATAGAAAAGACACACCGATTAATGAGCATACGCCCATTTTACAATATGCATACGGGTCGTATGGTGCAACCATAGACCCTTATTTTTCGACCGTTCGACTCAGTCTGTTAGACCGGGGGTTTGTGTATGCGATCGCACACATACGGGGCGGTGAATATTTGGGTAGAAAATGGTATGACACCGGAAAGTTATTGCAGAAGAAGAATACGTTTACCGATTTTATAGATTGTTCCCGGTTTTTAATCGACCAAAAAATGACGAGCGCCAAGCATTTATACGCCATGGGCGGTTCGGCAGGAGGTCTCTTGATGGGGGCGATCATCAATATGTCGTCAGAACTTTACAATGGGATCATTGCCGCAGTACCTTTCGTGGATGTGGTAACCACCATGTTGGACGATTCTATCCCCTTGACCACGGGGGAGTACGATGAATGGGGCAACCCCAATGAAAAGGAATATTATGAATATATGAAATCGTACTCCCCCTATGATAATGTAACGTCAAAAAACTATCCGAATATGCTGGTTACTACGGGCTTGCACGATTCACAAGTACAGTATTTCGAACCTGCAAAATGGGTGGCCAAACTTCGGGAACTGAAAACCGATACGCATATGTTAGTGTTAAATACGAACATGGATGCCGGCCATGGAGGTGCTTCAGGAAGGTTTGAGGCCTTAAGGGAGGTGACCAAGGAATACGCGTTTCTTTTGGATTTAGAGGGAAAAATCGGATAGTTGAAAAAAAATAGTAGCTTTGCACTTGAAATGAACGATTATTTCGTTTTGGGTAATTACAAACAAGATCCCCCTTATGAAAAATGAGATCAGGGCTTACAACAATATTCTAGAGCTGGTGGGCAATACGCCACTCGTGAAACTAAACCGAATAGCGAAAGACTTTACAGGTAATTTCTATGCCAAGGTCGAAGCTTTCAATCCAGGTCATTCTTCAAAAGATCGAATTGCCGTCCATATTATCGAACAAGCCGAAAAAGCGGGTTTGCTCAATGAAGACAGCACCATCATAGAAACCACCTCTGGCAATACAGGATTCAGCATTGCAATGGCCAGCATTATAAAAGGGTATGATTGTATACTTGCCGTAAGTTCCAAATCATCTCCGGATAAAATAGATATGCTACGTTCCATGGGCGCTAAGGTCTACGTCTGTCCCGCACACGTGAGTGCAGACGATCCAAGGTCGTACTATGAGGTTGCCAAAAGATTGCATAAGGAAACCAAAGGATCGATCTACATTAATCAATACTTCAACCAATTGAACAAGGAGGCGCACTACAAGTCTACCGGACCCGAAATCTGGGAACAGACAGGTGGGCAAATAACACATTTGGTCGCATGTAGTGGTACGGGAGGTACGATTTCTGGGACGGCTACCTATTTAAAGGAGCAGAATCCTGCCATCAACATTATTGGGGTGGATGCCTATGGCTCCGTATTAAAAAAATACCACGAAACGGGAAAGTTGGATAGCAACGAAATCTATCCCTACCGTATCGAGGGTCTTGGTAAAAATTTAATCCCTGGGGCTACCGACTTTAAGGTCATTGATGAATTCATTAAAGTGACCGATGCAGAAAGTGCACATACGGCACGTGAAATTTCTAGAACAGAAGGAATTTTTGCAGGGTATACCTGTGGAGCCGTAATGCAGGCAATCAAGCAATTGAATTCGCTCAACAGATTCGACAAGCATAGTAATGTCGTTGCCATTTTCCCAGATCATGGATCGCGCTATATGAGCAAAATATACAGTGATCAGTGGATGGAAGACCAAGGGTTCTTGAATACGAATGCCGTAGAGGAAACGCAGGAAATTCAATATATCAAATAATATAACGGACATATTTTAAAAAAAGTGGACTTTTAGTCCACTTTTTTGCATTGTAAATAATTTATGAATCCTTATCAAAATTATTTACTTTTGCAACAGAACCAAATTAAGCAATGAGAGACTTATTTGACAGAATTATAGAAAATAAAGGCCCCTTGGGCAAGTGGGCTTCACAGGCAGAAGGCTACTTTGTATTTCCTAAATTGGAAGGTCCTATTTCCAATAGAATGAAATTTCAAGGAAAAGACGTGATTACCTGGAGTATCAATGATTACTTAGGCCTTGCGAACCTGCCCGAAATTAAGAAGGTGGATGCCGAAGCGGCCGCCGAGTACGGTGCGGCATACCCTATGGGTGCAAGAATGATGAGCGGTCACACCGAGTTTCATGAGAAGTTAGAAGGGGAGTTGGCCGAATTTGTAAGCAAAGAGTCGGCGTATCTTCTCAACTTTGGATATCAAGGAATTATGTCCTGTATAGATGCATTGGTGGCAAAAGATGATATCATTGTGTACGATGTGGATGCTCACGCCTGCATCATCGATGGTGTTCGTTTGCATATGGGTAAACGTTTTACCTTTAAGCATAATGATATTGATAGCCTAGAAAAAAACCTGGAACGTGCCACGAAAATGGCCGAGACTACCGGTGGTGGTATTCTCGTGATTTCGGAGGGTGTTTTCGGAATGCGTGGTGAGCAAGGAAAATTGAAAGAAATAGCAGCATTAAAGAAAAAATATAATTTTCGATTTCTGGTCGACGATGCGCATGGTTTCGGAACCCTCGGAAAAACAGGAGCTGGAGCAGGTGAGGAGCAAGGCATTCAAGATGATATCGACGTATATTTTGCCACTTTCGCCAAATCAATGGCCAGTGTAGGGGCATTTTTAGCGGCGGATAAGGAAATTATCGATTATTTGAAATACAATCTTCGTTCGCAAATGTTCGCTAAATCATTGCCTATGATTTACGTAAAAGGAGCCTTGAAGCGACTAGATATGTTGCGTACACAGCCTGAGCTAAAGGAGAAGCTATGGGAGAATGTAAATGCTTTGCAAAACGGGCTGAAGGAAAATGGTTTTGATATTGGTACGACCACTAGTTGTGTAACGCCGGTGTATTTGAACGGTAGCATTCCTGAAGCCATGGCGCTAGTGAAGGATTTACGGGAAAATTATGGTATTTTTTGCTCAATTGTGGTGTATCCAGTCATCCCGAAGGGGTTGATTTTATTACGTATGATTCCTACCTCTACACATACGTTGCAGGATATTGAAGAAACTTTGGCGGCTTTTTCCGCAATTCGTGAGCGATTGGAAAACGGAACCTATAAGCGACTTTCCGCACATGTAGCGGCAGCGATGGGGGAGTAGCCCTCTC
>JBARCC010000500.1:0-4228 GCA_049793635.1 Maribacter sp.
CTCTAAATTTATTCTTTTTAGCGATTGCCACCGGGGCGATAATAGCTTTGCCGATGATTTTGCCAACAACAGGAACATTTATTTTCACGCATTAAAATTCTACCTGTCCGAAGGCTTCGAATATTGCGAACTGGGCGATGGGGATGAACTTTGGGAGAACATCCATTTCGAATCCATTTTCGAGGCCCATAAAAACGTGTTCAAATTGCTGAAACAATTTCATCTGCAGCATAAATTACACATGATCTGGGGCAATCATGACATGGTCTATAAAGATGAAGCCTATGTAAAAAAGCACCTGTCCAGCTATTTTGAACCCATCGATGATAAGGATAAAGAATTGTTCGAAGGCATTCAATACCACGAGGCCATTATTTTAAGGCACACCCAAACCCTACAGGAAGTTTTTCTTACCCACGGGCATCAAGCGGACTGGTGGAACTACAGGTTTTGGCGGGTGGGCCGCTTTTTGGTCAGGGTACTTTGGAAACCCCTACAGGTATGGGGCATCGCCGACCCCACGAGCCCCGCAAAAAATTACAAGGAGCTTATCAAAGTAGAACGGCGCACCAAAAAGTGGATCCTGAACAATGACTTGAAATTGACCATTGTGGGCCACACACATAGACCTAGGTTTCCCGAACCTGGAGACATCCCCTTGTTCAACGACGGTAGCTGCGTGCACCCTAGGAGTATTACAGGTATTGAGATTGAAAAAGGAACTATCTCGCTCATTAAATGGGAAATAGCGACGTCAGATGATGGTACCTTACGTGTGGTACGGGTATTATTGGAAGGACCTCAACGGCTAGCCGACTACCGTCAGGCGTAATCCTCCATGATCCCTACCCTGAACGATATGTGCAGCTACGAAGCCGGTAACGGCACAAAAAACACATATTGGGTATTGAAAGGAAAAGTACTACCTACTTTACCCAGCAAAATAAAGTTAAGCTTCTTTGGCCAATGTTTTCATGGCCTTTATAAATACATCAAGTTCGTCGGTCGTAGTATATACATTGGGTGTGATCCGGCAGCCCTTCACGTTGGCATAATCGACACCCACTGTATAAATATTAAAATCCTTCAACAAACGATCAGCCAATGCTATGGCGCCCATCGATTCGATACCCACATTTGCAATACCACAGCTACGTTCTGGACCAATAGGCGTGTTCACGGAAATGTTGGGAACATTCCTCAATGCATCGCTCCAATAGTTTTGCAGAAATCGTAAACGCTTTTCTTTGCGCTCGATACCCATAATTTCCAAATAATCTATGGCGTCATCAATGGCCAAATCTGTATGAACCGGTAAGGTCCCCGTATGGTTTAGGCGTTGAATTTTAGGTTCAGCATCATCCCAATCCGTGAAAAGCGGCCATATTTTTTTGATTTTATCCTTTTTTACATGCAACATTCCAGAACCCAAGGGAACACTAAGCCATTTGTGCAAACTGGAGCCATAATAATCACAATGCAATTCTTTCACGTTGACGCTAAAATGACCAATGCAGTGCGCCCCATCGACCAATACTTCAACCCCATGTTTGTGGGCCATATCGCTTATCTTTCGAATCGGGAGTATCTGTCCGGTAATGTTGATCATATGACAGACCATCATTAGCTTTGTATTCGGGGTCATGGCCTTTTCATAAAGCTCCACAATTTCTTCATCAGATTTTGGGTGGTTGGGAATGTCCAACACGACCGTTTTTATGCCATATTTACGTACCATCGATTCAAAATGATCTTTCATTGAGCCATAATCCTGCACCGCATAAATGGCCTCGTCACCCTTTTTCCAGGGATAGCCGCCAATGATCAAATCCAACGATTCCGTAGCGTTTCTGGTAATCATCAACTCCTCTGGGGTACTCCCCACGAATTTTGCCAATCTATCCCTAACCTTGGCCTTATTTTCCCATTGTACGGTGCGCATATAATAGGAGGCTTCATAATTGACCATTTTTAAGCGCTCGATGTATTTATGTAGCGTAGGCGTCGGAATAAAATTATAATATCCATTTTCAAGATTGATGTAATCTGGTTTTAATAGATAGTCTTCCCGAATACGCAGCCAAAACGCTTCCTCCGTTGCCGTTTTATAGGACTTCGGATGTTCTTTGCCCTGGGCTTCCAATCGGTACGGTAAAAATGGAAATACCATTGCAGCTTTTCCAATATTTCCCAAAAACTGTCTTTTATCCATGGTTCAACTAATTTTGGATGGTTGGTTAATAACCTCGAGGCAAGCCCTCAAGGCAGTCAAAAGAATTTAATATTTGTTTTCGATACAAGCGTTGCGCATTACATCTCGATTATCGAGTACATTGATTTTAACACTTTGGTTACCCATAGATAATCCTCAGCATTTCTAAATGTATTAAAATCTATCCAACACCTTACTACAACCAGTAACCCATTTTATGGTTTTTAGATATCTGACATTTTTCAGAGCTTAGAATTATCAAAATTGTGCTGATCCTTTCTAAAATATGGTATCTTGTAAGATAACCACCTAATTTATTTATGCATGCCATTATTCATCGTGATTTTAGGAATAGTTCTCCTGTTTTTTCTCATCGCCCGTGTTAAACTGAACGCGTTTCTTGTCTTTATCATCGTATCGTTGTTTGTGGGAATTGCGGAAGGTATGGAACCTTTATCCGTAGTGGCCTCCATTCAAAAAGGCATTGGAAATATCTTAGGGTTCTTGGTCATTATCTTGGGTCTCGGTGCCATGCTGGGAAAATTGGTGGCCGATAGCGGCGCGGCACAACGCATCACTACGACATTGGTCGCTAAATTTGGTAAAAAGAATATTCAATGGGCGGTAGTCCTTACAGGGTTTATCGTAGGCATCCCCATGTTCTATTCCGTAGGTTTCGTGATTTTGGTGCCGCTCGTGTTTACCATTGCCGCTGCAACAGGATTGCCCTTACTCTATGTAGGTCTCCCGATGTTGGCCTCCTTGTCTGTAACCCATGGGTATTTACCCCCACACCCCGCTCCTACTGCCATCGCTGCTACGTTCAACGCCGATATTGGTAAAACCCTTCTTTACGGCATCATCGTTGCCATACCTGCGATTATCGTTGCAGGCCCCCTACTTTCAAGGACGATGAAAAATATAAACGCCACTCCCTTAAAAGAATTCTTGAATCCGGTAATCTTAAAGGAAGCGGAAATGCCCAACATGGCCAATAGTATTTTTAGTGCATTATTGCCTGTACTGCTCATTGCCGTTGCCGCATTGGCAAGTTTTGCACTACCTGACGGATTTTTTTTAAAAGATATGTTGCTGTTTGTCGGTGATCCTGTGATGGCCATGCTTATAGCTGTTTTGGTTGCCATTTACACCTTGGGCATCGGCCGTGGAAAAAAAATGAAGGAGGTAATGCATTCTGTAAGTGAAGGCATCACTGGCATTACCATGGTCTTATTGATCATCGCCGGTTCCGGGGCTTTAAAACAGGTACTGGTCGACAGCGGGGTAAGTGAATACATTGGGGAGCTATTAAGGGGATCCACCCTTTCACCACTGGTTCTGGCGTGGTTGATCGCTACGGCGATACGTGTGGCCGTGGGTTCCGCTACCGTTGCCGGCCTTACCGCTGCAGGGATTGTGCTGCCGCTGGTTCACGGTACAGGGGTGAGTGCCGAACTGATGGTATTGGCCATTGGTTCGGGAAGTTTAATGCTATCGCATGTGAACGATACCGGTTTTTGGTTGTTCAAGGAATATTTTAATCTATCGGTCAACGACACTTTAAAAAGCTGGACCGTCATGGAAACCACTGTGGGCATTATGGGTCTTGCCGGTGTTCTAGTTATTGATATCTTTATTTAAAATATGTACTATGGATAGGAAACCCTCTCAACGCATCAAGGAACTAGGTCTCGTATTGCCTCCTGCCCCGCCACCGGCGGGCTTATACAAACCGATTTTAGTGGTAGATCACTTTTTATACGTTTCAGGGCAGGGACCCATGCAGACCGATGGTTCATTGATTGTAGGACGGGCAGGCGACACCATGACTCTTGAAGAGGCCAAACAAGCGGCAAGGCAAGTTGCCCTCACCATGCTGTCTACGATTCAAACCCATTTTGGGGATATCGACCGTATTAAACGCATCGTCAAAACCTTGGGCATGGTGAATTCCACACCAGATTTCGGTCAGCAGCCGCTGGTCATTAACGGTTTCAGTGAATTGATGGCGGACCT
>JBARCC010000501.1:0-2118 GCA_049793635.1 Maribacter sp.
GCTATTTAGTGGCAGCGACAGGCCCTATGCTTTTTTGAAGCGTCTTCGACCTTACCGGTAATTGGGATTACGCAATCGTATCCCTATTTATGATTGCGGCGATAAAATTATACATGGGCCTAGGCGCAGGAAAAGCTGAAAGGGTCTAGCTTATTGCCGAAGTGATTTGAAAGTACTTTTGCGAACATATTGGCCCCAACCGATTCATAAATAGGTCCTAAATTTCAGGAGTTGCTTAACGTTAGGTGTCGCTATTATTCCTTTTTTTAATTAACGATGGATGGGTTTGTCTCAAACTTAGCAAACGAAAAGGCCACTTTAGACCGTGTTTTGATACCTTTACGAGGAATTGGTTTTCCGAATAAACGGATGGTTTACCCTATGATGCATATCCTTCAAAAATTCCAACTCCTCGGGCAGCAGTTTACGTGCACTCCGATAACGGTTGGCCTTATCAACGATACCTTTTTGGTTGCCGATGAAATGGGCCGGCGGTATATCCTTCAGAAAATCAATCACCGCGTATTTGAAAGGGTAAATCTATTGATAGATAATATCGCAATGGCGCTTCCTTTTTTAAAAGGCGAGGATTATACCCCGCTTACATTTGTCCCCACCAGGACAAAAAAGTGGTACTATCAGCAAAACGGGGAATATTGGCGGATGATGACTTATATTGAGGATAGCGCTACGTACAATACGACTTCTAATGGGGACATTGCGTTTGAGGCGGGGCGGATTATTGGAAAGTTTCATTCCCTATTGCAGCAAACGGATATTGCCCATTACCATGATACTTTACCAAAGTTCCATTCCCTAGACCACAGAAAGGAAGAATTCCAATTGGCCCTTAAAAATTCAGATGTTCAAAAACGAAAAACGGCTTCAATCGCCATTGATAAGGCCAAAGCGCTACTAAAAGCTCTTTCGCAGATGAACACTTCCCAGCTTAGTACTAGGATATGCCACAATGATACCAAGTTGAACAATATGCTCTATTCGAAGAGAACTCACAAAGCCTTATGCCTTATCGATTTGGATACCTTGATGGAAGGATATTTTTACTACGATTTTGGGGATGCGATCCGTACCATCGTAAATTCGGCGCCAGAAGATGAAACCGATGTATCAAAAATTACGTTCAATGAAACACTTCTTCATCAGTTTATTGATGGGTTGGCGACCCATCCTGCATTTTTGACCGCTGCCGAAATGAAAAGCCTGCCCATGGGTATAGTATTTATGCCCTTCATGCACGGTCTTAGGGCACTCACCGATTACCTCAACGGAAATAAGTATTATAAGGTAGACTACCCTACCCAAAATTTGGACCGAAGTCTTAGCCTTTTTTGTTTTGCCGAGAAGGCGTTGAACCAAAAAAGTGCGACCGAGAACTATCTCAAAAAACACTTGAACGCAATAGACTGATTTTTAAGTCAACTTTTTGGCACTTCACGTCGGTAGTTGCACGCGGCAATGATTCCAAATAAGACAGAAAACCCTAAGGCTCCAAATACGTTATTATAATAGATGCACAGGGGTTACAGCACTATAACTCATCTTGTCGATAACGCCGATCTACACCGCTACCTAAAAAGGATATTATTCCTTTTCGTCCGATTTTTTTTCCGTCTTTTCACGTTCAGCTTTTAATGCAGCCAACGTTTTTTTATCAAAACGTGTTCCGTCTCCATGCATATCTGCCAAGGGTAATTCTTCTCTACTGTTTTTCTTTGCTAACATCGTCTACTAATTTTTTTAATGATTTTTAATTTTCCTTTTTTCTTTTGGACCATCTTATAAGCCATAAAAGCTAGAAAAATGCTCTTTTTAAACACCAATTTTTTTATCATTCTTAAAACTAATCAATATTTTGTTTAATTGTTTTAATTATATCTTAAACGTTTATATAATTCAAGAAGTCAGATTAGAAAGTACGTTTATACGAAGTCGCTGTAATAACCGTTTTACTTTGCTAAGCACCACCTCAAAACACGCATTATGTTGAACAAGATAGTATGTACTACGCTCCTCATTTTCGGCATTACCTTTTGCAACGGTCAGGACAACATCGTAAAGGCAAGTGCTTTGATAGGCAACCTTGGCGTACAATATGAA
>JBARCC010000502.1:0-4171 GCA_049793635.1 Maribacter sp.
CCTGGCAACCACATCCATATTTAATTTTAAAACGTACATAGGTACAGCACAATTAACCATAAAAACGTATATAATGAAAAAAGTAATTTTAGGAGCGATGGCCCTAGCGGTTTTAAGTATTTCGCTAGTTTCCTGTAGGGAAACCATGGACAAAACCAAAGACGCGACCGAAGAAGCAGGGGATGCCTTGGATGCTGCGGGCGAAGATTTGAAAAAAGCTGGCGAGGACACTATGGATGCCTTGGAGGAAGCCAGTGAAGCTATTAAGGATGCCAGCGAAAAAACCATGGACTCTATCGAAAAAGCTGGGGAGAATACCATGGAAGCAGCGAAAAAGGCGGGCGAGGACATCAAAAATGCCACTAAAGACGCGGCCAACAAAGTTGAGGAGAAAGCGAAAGAAGTAAAGGAAGCGGTTAAGCACTAATTCTAAATTACGCATTCAAAAATTAAGGCCAGCTTTGAGCGGGCCTTTCTTATTTTTAAATCCAATCTTGATTACATGGTCATCTAGACTTCTATCTTAAAAACGATATCCCAACCCTAAAATCAAATTACGGCCAGGAGCTACGATTCCAGAAGAATAGGTTCTATAGCGCTGGTCCGTCATATTCTCTAGACTTGCAGTAACCTTCAACCGGTTCGTAACGTCATATTGAGAGCGACAGTTCAACGTATACCAAGAGGGTGCAAACGGGTCCCCGTTTTCATCCGTTGCATAAATATACGCTTTTGCCTGCTCGGAAGCAGCCAAATCGTTGTTCGAAACCGCTCCGTTATAATTTAAAAACACATCTGCCCGCAGCCGTTGATTTTTCCAAATGACATGAAAATCCCCAAAGGTGGGTGCCGCATGTCGCGCAGGGGTCTCGGTACCATCATCCTCTTCCTCCACACCTTCCGTAAGCGTTACATTGGCAGAAACCGACCATTGGTCGGTGAGATAGGCCTCCATTCCAAATTCAAGACCGTACACATATGCTTTTGCCGCATTCTGTATCGCTTGTACATTGCTGAGTTCCCCCGCATATTCTATCTCTGAAATACCATTGAAACTAAAATCACGTCTTACCAATGCATCCACCAAATAGGTGTAATAGGCCGCACCTTTTAAAATAACCTTATCCTTGATGTTACGTTGCACACCGATTTCAATATTATATGCGTACTCAGGCTCCAAATCTGGGTTCGGAACCACTACGGAACCCGGTTCAGAATCGAATATTTTGCCGACATCGTCGATATTGGGCGCCCTAAAACCGGTAGATCCATTGAGGGTCAGTTGAAGGTTGGCCCTTGGGAACCAACTTAGACCCGCACTACCGGTCAAAGCACCTGTGCTTAAATCTGCAACCTCAAAAGGAAAATCATAAAACTGATTATCAAACAGGGCATCTACCCACACATGGCTATAGCGAAGTCCCGACATGATGGTGAAATTTGGCTTCGCTTTGTATTCACCGTTCACATACCCCGCCAAACTTTGCCAAACCGAACCATCTGGATACCGGGAAGCGGCACTCACCTTGGCACCATTCGAAATATTGGTCGTCGTTCCCGTTGATCTTACGGTATTGTAAATATATTCTGCGCCATAGTACAGTCTAAAATTCCCTACTTTCTTGTTCTCCAAGTCGATATTGAAATTTAGGGCATCTACGTTTTCTTGAGTGGTATTTAAAGATATATCCTGAAAATTACGGTCGTTTCTACTTTCCTCAAAATGCTGGTAGGCAAGACCCACCTTCAACCCATCGTAAAACTTCCCATTTCCTTTTCTTTCTACTTGGGTATTTCCCATAAACCATTTTTGCGGACCATAATACCATTCTGCCGACCTTAATCCGAGCCCGTCCTCGGTAGGGCGAATTAAACGATCGTAACGAGAGAAATCGGATGTTTCGGAGTAGTATGCTCCAAGATTCACATCCCACTTTGCATTGGGCTTGAACAGTATTTTTTGCATTACATTCACTTGATCATACCCGGTCGGCACCTGTTTTCGAGGGGAATTGTTGAGGACCAACTCATCGACTCCGTCAACGGTGCGTACCAACGACGTTCTTAGATAAGAATCGGGGCCATGGGACCCCATGGTCAAATCCTGAAAATTGTTGTAGGTAACACTCGTTAACGAGGCCCATTTTTTACTTCCAAAATTAACATCTGCATGAACCGTATTTTCTGAATTTGCCGTTGAAAATCGATAATTGGTATTTCCTGATACAACCTTCTCATCATCTTTGGATAGTGTGGGGTCTTTGGTGTAGAAGTTCATTACCCCACCGATAGCATCACTCCCATAGATCACGGAACCCGGTCCAAAGATGACTTCCGTATTCCGTACCGTAAACGGATCAATCGATAGTATGTTCTGAATGTTACCTCCTCTAAAAATCGCGTTGTTCATTCTCACCCCATCGACGGAAAGGAGTAATCTATTGGTAGAAAAACCCCTTATCATAGGGCTCCCCCCTCCTAACTGACTTTTTTGGACAAATACTTTTCCACTGCTTTGAAGAAGGTCTGCCGAGGTCTGTGGTGTGGTGAAGGCAATCGCTCTGGCATCGATGGAAATAATTCTATTGGGAACATCCCTCTTTTGTTGTTCCCACTTGGAGACCGACATCACCACCTCGTCAAGCTCTTGCGCTTTCATCTGTAGGTACACTTTATGGCCCTGTTTCCGTATTTGTAGTAGGGTGCCTTTGTATTCCTGATATCCTATATGCCTGAAAATAATACGGTCCTTGTCCAAAAAAAGGGAGCTGTCGAACCGACCATCACTATCGGTCAATGTTATTCTTGACCTGTCTTTATTGAACACGGCCACGTTAGACACCAGTTCACCGGTATCTGCATCCAACACCCTAACTTGTTGGGCTTTACAAAAGGCCGTAATCAACAGAAACGCGATAAAGAATGACTTATACAACATTGTTGAACACTTCATTTAAGACAGCAAGCGATTTCGGTTGTCTAAAACCCTGCAGGTGTAGTTCAAAATAAAGTAGGAGCGATTTCATCAATTCCTGTCGGTTGTTTTTTTTCATCCTGATGGTGTGTATAGCATCAAAATTTGTGCCCAAAAAGGCTTTGAAGTAATAAATGTTTTCACCTCTTAGCATGGGATTTAGGGATTCCGTCGCCGTAAATTCCCCTTCCAACAAATCGAAATAAGGCCTATCCATTTGATATACATCAGGATAAAAGCCTAAAAATCGGGAGAGCGATACCATAAAGAACAAATGAAAATTTGCGACCTCCTTATGTATATCGAGCCATTGCAGGGAGGCCTCTAAAAATTCAAACAAGGCATCGTTACGTTCTTCCTCCTTAATACTGTTTCCCAATACCTCTGCCAAAAATAAGGTCATGGCATTTTTGGCCATATCTGCGTAGAGTGTCTGGTAATGGTAGGTGGGCTTTGCTTCGCGTAGGCTTTCTAAAGTACCCTTATTTCTGTGGCTCGCCACAATTTCGAGTTGGGTGAGGGGTTGAAAATAAGCTGCCTTCAGTTTTCCTTTCTTTGCCGTAAGCACCCCTCTAAGTAGATATGACTTGATACCATCTGATGCCGTAAAGGCCTTCACGATTAAGCTGGTATCCCCATATTTGAGCGCTGAAAGTACGATGGCTTTGGTGGTTACCTGCATTGTCCCAAACTATTTTGGCAAATATAGCAGTTTGATCGTTGGTGGCTCGATGGAGCCAAAAAAATACGGGGCCTTCTCTCGAAAGCCCCGCATCCACACTTTAAAAATATAAATACTTTTGGATTTAAATTACACCTTGTGCCAGCATAGCATCCGCTACTTTTACAAACCCTGCAATATTCGCTCCTTTTACATAATTACAGAACCCATCCTCTTCCTTCCCGTACTCGATACAGGAGTCGTGGATATCTTCCATAATGTCCTTTAATCGTTCATCGACCTCCTCACGTGTCCAGCTGATACGCAAAGAGTTCTGCGACATCTCTAAACCAGAAGTTGCCACTCCACCTGCATTCGATGCCTTACCGGGGGCAAACAATATTTTTGCGTCATTGAACTCGTGTACCGCTTCTGCATCACAGGGCATGTTTGCACCTTCTGCAACACACATACAGCCATTCTTCAATAATTGTTTTGCATCGTTCTTATGCAATTCGTTCTGGGTAGCACAGGGT
>JBARCC010000503.1:0-8828 GCA_049793635.1 Maribacter sp.
AAGGCGATACCGCTGGCGCAAATCACGGTTGCCGCTTGCATCTGTGGCTCCGGAATTTCCATGGAATGACCCATTCTATTGAAAATCGCCTTTGCGAGCTCGATGCGTTTTTTGCCTTTTTCGTTACTGCAGATACAGGTCATTGATTTGCCGACGGAAATTGCCGTATTGGGCATGCTGCGAATGATGTAACGATCAGCACCCACGATACGCTCCATGCGGTCAATCCCAAACCCTGTAATGGCTGAAATGATTACATGGTTATCTCCCAATACATCTTTTATGTTTTCCAAGATTTCGGTAAAATGACCGGGTTGCACGGCAAAAATAAGGATGTCCGATTTTGAAACGGCCTCACGGTTATCGGAGGTTACGGTAACATTGCCAAATTTTTCAAAATCAGCAATCGATTTTGTAGTTCTTTTGGTCAGGTACATGCTCGTAGCACCATTACTGTTCAGGATTCCTTTTGCTATCGATAGCCCTAAATTGCCTGCTCCTATGATCGCTATTTTCATAATTAAGCCCCCTGTTCCCCAAAGGGGGAACGTTAACGGGGTGTTTTAAGTTTAGTATTTATTTTCAATGCTCATTTTCGATGGTAACTCAGTATTTATTCTTCTCCTTTCAGGAGGGAGCCAAAGTCAAAAGACACCTGCTTTCAAGTCCAACCCTAAATGTTCCTCCAATCCAAAAATGAGGTTCATGTTCTGTACGGCTTGTCCCGAAGCTCCTTTCAATAGATTATCGATTGCCGAGGTAATAAGCAAGACGTCTTTATGTTTATGTAAATGCACATGGCATTGATTCGTATTCACCACCTGTTTCAGGTGGATAGGTTCTTCTGCTAGTTGTGTAAAAACAGCATTTTTGTAAAAATCATGATATACGCGTTTCGCTTCCTCCAAGCTACCTTGAAAGTGGGTATAGGATGTCGCCAGAATACCTCTGGTAAAATTACCCCTGTTCGGTAAAAAAAATAAATTACCCATCGGGTCTTGAAGTGAACGTAGGCTCTCGTTGATTTCATCCAAATGCTGGTGCGTAAACGGTTTATACCAACTAGCGTTGTTGCTTCTCCATGAAAAATGGGAGGTATCTGATAAGCTTACGCCCGCTCCCGTGCTTCCGGTAACGGCATTGATATGCACCTCGCCGTTCAATAACCCCGCTTTCGCCAAGGGAAGCAAAGCCAGCTGTATGGCCGTTGCAAAACAACCGGGATTTGCAATATATTGCGCGTTTTCGATGTGGATGCTGTTCAGCTCGGGGAGTCCGTAAATGAATTTTTTTCCATCTAGTTCAGCATCGGCATGTAATCGGAAATCATTACTTAAATCGATAATCTTTGTGTGGCCAGAGAAATGATGTTTCTTCAAAAATGCAGTGGAATTCCCATGGCCCAGACAGAGAAATACGACATCGACCTTTAGATTCACTTTGTTGGTAAATTCAACATCCGTAATCCCCAACAGATCAGCGTGCGCGGTGGTCACTTTTTTGCCGGCCCTTGTGGTGCTATAGATAAAATCGATTTCGGTTGCCGGATGGTTCAAAAGAATCCGTATGAGTTCTCCGCCCGTATACCCACTGCCGCCTATTATTCCTGCCGTAATCATATCTTCAAAATTCAAGTTCAAACACAAAAGTCAAATTTAATACGCTAAAAATGGTATTTAATTTTGATATCTGTATTTGTGTTTTTAACTTCTTATACCAGTCGTTAGGTTATGAAAGCTTTCTCTTTTTCAATTCGGCTCTGTCCATTGACCTTATTTTTATTTTCCACTAACCACTAACCACTAACCACTAACCACTAACCACCCTTGTGCTGAGCGTAGCCGAAGTAATCAACCATTCACGTGGTTATAAATTTTTCCGGCATTGGACTGTATCTTAATAAAGCCTTTTGCCTCGTCTGCCGTCCATCCTTTGTTCATTTCGCCATAACTGCCAAAAGAAGCGTTCATGAGGTCATGTTTGGATGCAATACCGTTCAACCGGAACTGGAAGGGATACAAACTAACGAATACATCTCCTGAAACCGTTTTCTGGGTGTCGGTCAAAAAGGCTTCGATATTTCGCATAACGGCATCCAAATAATTGCCTTCATGTAACAACATCCCATAGAAATTACCCTGCTGTTCCTTTTGGTATTGTTGCCATTTGGTCAGCGTGTGTTTTTCCAGTAGGTGGTGCGCCTTTATGATCAAAAG
Organism: Maribacter sp.; assembly: GCA_049793635.1. Taxonomy (GTDB): domain Bacteria; phylum Bacteroidota; class Bacteroidia; order Flavobacteriales; family Flavobacteriaceae; genus Maribacter. The sequence continues at coordinate 2,217 of JBARCC010000503.1, forward strand.
TGCCGCGGATGCTTCGAAACCCACCCTGCCCTTAATGCCTATGATGGTATCGACTACATGAATATCCCTGCCAATGGCATATTTTGAGGCCACGGCCTCCACTTTTTCGATGTTAATGACGGGTGTGTCCTTTTCCCCGTTGACGGCTATCAATTCCCCTTTTTCGAACGTCAGCGAAATATCTGTCGGATTCTTTTCCTGTAATTGGCTGGGATATGCACTATCGGGCAGGGGTTTGTCGGAGGTCAAGGTTTCTTCACCGCCTACCGATGTTCCCCACAAACCGCGATTGACGGAATATTTGGCCTTTTCCCAAGGATAATCGACCCCATTTTCTTTTAGGTAGGCGATTTCAGCTTCCCTAGATAATTTATGGTCCCGAATGGGTGTGATGATCTCGATTTCAGGAGCGATGATCTGAAAAATCATGTCAAAACGGACTTGGTCGTTACCCGCGCCGGTACTGCCATGGGCAATATAGTCGGCGCCTACTTTTTTAGCGTAATTTACGATTTCAATGGCCTGTACGATCCGTTCTGCACTTACCGAAAGCGGGTAGGTGTTGTTTTTAAGAACGTTACCAAAGATGAGGTATTTTACCACTTTGTCATAAAAGGTGTGTACAGCATCGATGGACGTATAGGAGCTTGCGCCCAAGTTTAACGCTTTTTCCTCTATGGCCTTAATTTCTTGGGATGAAAAACCTCCCGTATTTACGCTCACGGCATGTACTTCAAACCCTTTGTCTTTCGATAAATATTTTGCGCAGTACGAGGTATCCAATCCTCCGCTGTATGCGAGTACTAATTTTTTCATTTTTTGTATTTTACGCTGTTCTGAAACATCTACACTAATTTGGTTTCTGCTTAACCCGTTCTCGACTCCGTTCGAACTGACCGTTTTAATTTTACTGTGGCACTTTTAGAATATAAATAAAGGATGATGATTGTACCCCCAATATTCTTCCTGCGTGCGTTCCTTGAATAACCAGTTTTATATTATCTAATGTCATATATTCCCTTCGGCTTCCCGTATTTCCCCATTTTCTTAGTACTAGTCTTATTTCTGTTTCGCCAAGTGACCCCACTTTTTTATTTTCTACTAATTACTAATTACTAATTACTAATTACTAATTACTAATTACTAACTACTAACCCCACCTATTCTTTCTTTTTCAAAAACAAGCTTTCCTTTATACTTTTCAATCGTTTAAAGGCCTTGCTGTTCATTTCTTTTTCTTCAACCGGTTTTTTCTTGCTATTAGGGTCATAAAGCATCCCGGTACATAGGCACATTTTTTGTTCGGTACGGGTAAGAATATCAAAATTCTTGCACGTTTGACAACCTTTCCAAAACTCGGGATCATCGGTAAGTTCAGAAAAAGTAACGGGCTTATACCCCAATTCATAATTGATTTTCATTACGGCAAGGCCTGTGGTGATGCCAAAAATTTTGGCATCCGGAAATTTTTTTCTGCTGAGTTCGAATATTTTAGCCTTTATTTTTTTGGCAAGTCCTTGACCTCTATAATCGGGATGTACGATAAGACCAGAATTGGCTACGAATTTCTCATGCCCCCAAACCTCTATATAACAAAAGCCTGCAAAGGTATCGCCGTCCAGAGCCAAAATGGCATTACCATTCGATAATTTTCTTTGAATGTATTCGGGGGTTCGCTTGGCGATGCCCGTACCACGTACCTTGGCAGATTCTGCAATGGTTTCGCAAATTACTTCTGCGTATTTAAAATGGGATTCATTAGCAACAATCAAGTTCATTGCTATAGTGTTTTAAAAAGTAAAAAAATAGTTTTGATGTGCTGTGCGGAAATGGACTCACCTAATTCCATGATTATCTTTTACCCTTACGGGCGACGACGGAAAGTTGTGAACGGGCGGGCAAGTGCCACTAAGCACTTTGTCGTATTTAAAAAATTTAATTTTCCGTTCATGATAGGGTAAATGTACAAATTAAATAGTTTAGCCTTTATAGATGCCGAAATTTTTACAAAAACCTTAATTTTTGTTACGATAGGCAAAGATTTCATAAATAAGCACCGCGAATACTAAACTATACTCAAGGGCAAGCAGCGTTGAACTTTCCTTAAAATTGGGTTGCGAGTAGGTATAGTAGCTTAACCCTATCGCTAACGACCATACAAAAGCATATTTGTAGGGAGTAAACACACTGAGCAGAATTAAAAAAGAAATATACCAAGCGTGTACGGTAGTACCTATGAAATAGTAGATACTCAATACCCACATCATGGAAGAAAGCAGAACACTTAACGCTCTATTATTTCTTAAAAACGTGAAAAGCGCGACGGTAATCACCGTAATGATGGGGGTGATTTTCCCGTATTCCTTTATGAATTCCCAAGGTTTGGCGTCGAACTGTACGGCAATGCCTTTCACTACGGAATAGAGCCCTGCGTTGAACTCAAAGTTGGTGAACCACAAACGTAAGGTTTGGGCGTAATGGTTGAAAAATTCGGGAGTATAAAATGGAATGAACACTACTATGCCAGTGATGCCGACGAGAAGGTAGAAGGCAACACTTTTTTTCCATCCGAAGTATTTGATAAAGAGCGGTAAAAATAAAAGAGGCACTAATTTGATAGCGATGGAACTGCCCAGGGCAATGGCCGCCGATGGCCATTTTTTTATCGAAAGGAGGTACATGGAAAGGATAAAAAAGAACAACATGACCCCCTCAAAATGTAAATTTCCGGTAAGCTCTATGATAATGAGCGGATTCAGGAAATACCAAAAAATCATTTGAGGGGATTGGTTGAGGTTTTTGAGCAATTTGCGCCCAAAATAGAAAATACCCATATCTGCCATAATGATCATGACCCGCATGGCGACGAGAGCACCCAGTATGCTTTTACCTCCCAAAAGGGCGGCGATAGAAAATAGCAACTGATTTAAAGGGGGATAATTACTGTAATGCCTAGCACTTAATGCACCCATACCTTCGTGCAATGTTGCCGCGTTCGGTATACCCAAATTTGGGTATTGGATGAGGTCGTCTGGGATATAAAGATACGGATTGATGGAATTGATGATCAATTGCCCGTCCCAAACGAAACGGTAAAAATCTTGGGAGAGGTTTGGTGCTGCAAAGAGAAAAACGATTCTAAAAAGAATACCCGTAAAGAGTAAAAAGCGGTAGTTCCATTTTTCGAATTGTATCAATTTATAAAATACGACGAACAGTGCAGCAAAAAGAGCGATCAGCTTAGGGAAATCTGTGCGAAGCAAATGATGGGCAAAAATGTAATAGCATAACACGCCGATCAACACCAACAGCAAAGAAATTTTGTGCAGTTTTAAAAAGGTGGTGAATCTGTTTGGCATCGGTTAGAAATTTAACGCCTCAATTTAGCCGTTTTAATCGGAATATGGTTTTATCGTTCCATCATTTTACCCAAGAGCTCTTTCATCATCTTTGCGGCCAAATACGCGGTCATGTCCTTTACGTCACGGTCGGGATTATATTCAACGATATCGGCGCCAACCACTTCTGCCTGTGTCCCCTGTATGATTTGGATGACCTGTCTAGAAGTGAGACCACCTGGCTCATGATGGGATACGCCGGGAGCAAAGGCTGGATCAAAACCGTCCATATCCAAGGAAATATAAAGCGGATTCTCAAATTTTGGGATATTGCCAAGATTTAAATTTCGCATTTCGTGCACTTCAACCTTATACTTCTCAGCTTGTTCGGCTTGATGCGGATTCAAGGTTCTAATGCCCACTTGAACCAAGTTGACCGCAAATCCATTTTCCATGATACGCGCAAAGGGGCAGGCATGCGAATATGGGTCACCTTCATACGCATGGTAGAGGTCTGCATGCGCATCAATATGTAAAATATCCAGGGTAGGGTAAACTTCGTGAAGCGCCTTTATAATCGGAAAGGTGATGGAATGGTCGCCCCCCAATGAAAGCACTTTAGAATGGTCTTCTAGATGTTTTTTGGTAACGCTTTCAATGTCAAAATAGTCGCTAATTTCAAAATCCCCTGTATCGGTTATCCGCTCGTTTTCAATGGATATTCGATGTTCGGTATACAGGTTCATAGAATCGCTGTACAGCGCTTTCCTGATGAGTGCGGGGGCTTTGGCAGGCCCTTTTTGAAAGGAGGATTTGGCATCCCATTGTATACCTTGGATATGTATTCTTTTCATGCTGTGCAATGGTTAGGTTTTTGATATGATGATCAAAGCACCAAAAATGGAGTGATATTGAACTCGAAATGGTCTTGATTCAGTTTCATTTCTTGAGTGCTCCTTAAAGAGAATTTTCTTCCAACATAAGGTCAAACCCATAATTTTATCGGCTTACGTAAGGTAATGGCTGTTCAAGATACTAAAACCGATCCGTTCTTCGATGCTCGTATATTTTTTACTCGATAATCGAGATTTGACTGCTCCGAGGTTTGTCTCGAAATTTTAAAGTTGTTTCCTTCCAGATGCCTCGTGGGATTGCCCCGAGGTAATTGACTTGATAATCGAGATGTATGCTCGAAGGCCTGCGTGGACATCAACCATTGATTTCTTAGGAATAGCGCGTGGGTTTGCCCAAAAGGTAGTCACCCTTTTAATAGTTAATCATCGCTGGAACTTTCAATTCGCTATATGCGCCGGGTACCCTATTATTTTTCTACCTACGCAATCATATCCTGCGTTACCATCTTAAAAATGGCTCGAATACTATTTGTAAAACGTTAAAATGGAACGCATTTGGTTTTATGTAACGTTTTTCCATATTCGGATAGGCAAGGCTATTTTTCTATCGAATGCGTAGGTCTGGCATCCTAGGCTTGTTACATACTCGGTATTGAGCGAAAACACCCCATATAATCATATTTTACGGGGGTTCATGAAGTGTTAAACCTCTCACAACGCTGTATTGTTTTAGCTTTTTATACGACTAACTACCTGTGTACAAAAGAGTGCTTATTGCGCTCATCACAACCCTTTAAATGACAAACAAATGCATACTACAAAAAAAGAATATACGAAGAATGAGACAAGTACCGATAAAGTGGTTACCCGACACGCAAGTTGGAGGGATCACCGAAGGCATACAGGATTACAACTGATACGCTTTTCTTAATCGTATTTTAAAATGAAATGACAAGAGGGCTTTTGCCCTCTTTTTTAGTATCCAGGGTTGTTCATTTTCCTGCCCATACAGTACCTAAGCACAATCGAAAAGGGTCCTCAATATAGAGGGCAGGAGGTTAAATGTTCATTTTCTTTCAGGCCAAATAATTTTAAACTGCTCGCAAACGATAAGCATAGTTTCGGTCGGTTCTTCACCGCTTTCCTTCAGGAAACTAGAGAAAAACGTCCAATGGGCTTTCTTCCATTTTTCAAGGGGTCCGTTATTCGTACCCATATCCATGGCTGCATACGCTTCGGAAATTTGATTAAATGGGAGGATGTCAACGCTTGTTACTTCTATGATGGCTACTGCTTCACCTTCAAAATTGGTCACTATTTGTTTCCTTCCAATTTTAGGCAAGTCAATTTGATATTTTTCATACACCGAATACAAGGACGAACCTGCTTTCTTTTTTCCGTTTAAGATCAATTGCGCCAACCGATCGGCATCTTCCTTATTCGTATGAAATGAATCGGATTCAGGCTGTTCGTCATTTTTGAATTCAGGATATGCGCCGGTGTAGTCGCTCCACATCGTATAGACCGATGCATCAGCTCCGTTCGCTGCAATCACTTCTTTTTTGGGTTCGGTTTTACAGCTGTTCAAGAGCACGATCAAAAGGATTATGGTATATTTCATGGGTTTAATTTTAGATAGGGCTATGTTTAATGCCAATACAAAAACGCCTTTTTAGTGCAACACTACGTTATAACTCATCATGGATACTTATGGATCTGTTTTTTAGGGGCTAAAGATTTGGGGAACTGAGTAAAATAGGGCTATGCATTGAGCTTAAAATATGCTGATATGTTTATGATGATTGTATAGGGTAATGGTTATTCGGCGTTGAGTAAAAATTTTCTTGCCTCTCCCTCTTGGTTTGTAACAACGATTTCATATTCTCCTTTCTTAAGAGAAAGGTTTATAAAGTCTGTTTTATGTTCAACTTCTACAATATCCATGGGTACGCTCGTTTTTACATCTTCATCTTTTTTGAAAGCTAGAACCATAACTGGAAATGAAATATTAATATCATTCAAATGAACTGGCACAGTTTTGTTCCCATTTTCAAACAACCAATGAGGTCTTCCGGCAATAGATTTGGTTTTAGGGTGAAAAACAGCTAAATCCGTCCATCTTTCGTATTCCTCAACCTTCATGGGTTCGCCTTTTTTATTTATTAAAACCGATGGTTCATCTAGCTCAAAAGCTTTCAAAATTGGATTATTGAAAATGGGCATGCTTTTTTCACTAAATTTTACTTGGTCGATGGTTAAAGGATTAATTCCTGTGTATTCCGTTAAACGTGCTGCCATTGCTCTTTCCCACGTTTCATGTATTCCCTCATATGCATGATTAAAACCACAATGAATCAGGAATTTTTCACTTGGTCTTTTTTCAATTTCCTTTTGAATGTTTCTAGCTTGCTCTATTTCTC
>JBARCC010000504.1:0-1671 GCA_049793635.1 Maribacter sp.
TAAAAGTAATACGCAATACCAAAGAATAGTTCAGAGGTATTTAAGTTTAAATTGAAGCTATTAGTTTTTCCATAGCTTCCTTGATCAGATTCTCCTTTGCTGTAGGTATAGCCCAATGACCCAAAAGTTGATTCTACCGCCAATTTTTTGTTCAAGAAATAGGTAATGCCGGGCCGTATGCCAACAAACAGATTATTTCCGTTCTGGTCATTGGTTTCAGTCTCGCCATTTTGTTGGGCCGTACTCCAAAACCTACCATAACTTGCTTCTCCCTGCAGGTACAATGACAGCTGTTTGCCAATACCTTTGTAGCCACGTATGTACGGGGTTATGCCAACCAACTGGTTTGTGAAGGTAGAACGGTTATCTTGATCGGGCCCAGTATTAGAATTTTCAGTTTTTTGATGTCTGTATTGTAGACGCGCTCCAATGACCAAATCGTTTTTAATGGCATACCCAAAAGAAGGTGCCAGTGAAAAGAAATTTGAAGTACTTTCAAAGGTATTTTCTTGTTGATTGAAACCGTTCTCATTGTTTTGAAACGAAAGTGCGACATTTCCTATAAGGTTCCACGTTCCCTTTTCAATGACCAGTATTTCCGATGGCTCTTGTGCCGCTGCAAAAGAGAATGTCAATAATGCTGCAATAGGTAAAAATGCTTTCATAGATATTTTTGTAGGTTAAAACTCCACTAATGTAGATTAAAACAAGATTGAAATTTTAGAGGGATTCCTAAATATTTGTGAATAGTGTTGAAGTGTTAAAAAATGGAATAAATCCAGATTATTGGAATAAATCCATAATTTAGCGATCCCGTTTTTTTTCAAAGGGATCGCTATGAGCAAAACCATACTCCATATAGACTTGGATACGTTTTACGTGTCCGTTGAGCGACTTAACAATCGTGAGTTGCAGAATAGGCCCCTTTTGGTAGGCGGTACCGGAGACCGTGGCGTAGTCGCGGCCTGTAGTTATGAGACCCGAGGTTTTGGGGTACATTCGGGGATGCCCATGAAAATGGCCCGGGAGCTATGTCCAGAAGCCTTTGTGATCCGCGGCAATGCCGGCGAGTATAGTAAGCATTCGGATCTGGTGACGGAAATCATCAAAGAACATGTGCCCGTGTTCGAAAAATCGAGTATCGACGAGTTTTATGCAGACCTGACCGGGATGGACCGTTTCTTCGGCTCCTATAAGTACGCCACAGAACTCAGGACCAAAATCATAAGGGAGACCGGGTTGCCTATCTCCTTTGGCCTGTCGATCAACAAAGTGGTTTCCAAGGTGGCCACGAACGAGGCTAAACCTAATAATCAGCTTAAGATTGACGATGGGTTTGAAAAGTCATTTCTGGCACCGCTTTCCATCAAAAAAATACCTATGGTAGGGGATAAGACCTATCAGACCTTACGAAACCTTGGCTTGCGACAGGTAAAGACCGTACAGGAAATGCCTATGGACGTGATGCAGCGGGTATTGGGTGCCAATGGTGCGGTAATTTGGAAACGTGCGAACGGCATAGACCACACGCCCGTAATCCCCTTCTGTGAACGTAAATCCATTTCTACGGAACGTACTTTTGATAAGGATACGATAGATGTTTCCAAGTTGAGCGGTATACTGATCGCCATGACAGAAAATTTGGCCTATCAGTTGCGGCGGGGCGAGAAG
>JBARCC010000505.1:0-3098 GCA_049793635.1 Maribacter sp.
GGAAATTTCCTTTATCTATTGCCTATTATTTGGTTCGCTGATTTCCCCTACGGATCCTATTGCGGTTTTGGGCATATTGAAAAAAGCGGGAGCTCCTAAGAACTTGGAGACCAAGATTGTTGGGGAATCCTTATTTAACGATGGCGTAGGGGTGGTGGTCTTCCTAACCATATTTCAGTTGGCCTCGGCGGGGGATGCCGCTGTCGAACCTTTGGAAATTTTGGAACTGTTCGGGGTAGAGGTTTTGGGAGGTTTGGCCTTGGGACTTGCCTTAGGCTGGGGAACGTATAGGCTCATGCGGTCCATCGATGATTATGATATCGAAGTAATTATTACCCTAGCGACCGTAATGGTCGGCACCTTGATTGCGCAAAAGTTCCATTTGTCCGCTCCGTTGGCCATGGTCGCCGCAGGGTTGGTGGTGGGGAACGACACCGTGCGGAACACCGCCATGTCAGCGACTACAGAAACCTATGTTGATAAATTTTGGGAACTCTTGGACATTCTATTGAATACGCTGTTATTCGTGTTGATAGGGATGGAAATGTTGGTGCTCACATTGCAAAAAGACTATGTGATTGCAGGGCTGATCGCGATACCCTTGGTACTCGCCTGTAGGTATTTATCTTTATTATTACCGATTAAATTTTTTGAGAAAAAGTTGGATTTCGTACCCAAGACCAATCTGGTCATGACTTGGGGCGGACTCCGCGGAGGAATTTCCATTGCTTTGGCATTGGGGCTCACCCAAGATATGCATAGGGACCTCTTTTTGGTGGTTACGTACATTGTGGTGGTGTTCTCCATTATAGGACAAGGACTAACGGTTGAAAAACTAGTAAAGCGAGTCACCCATGCTGCCCAATAACTATACGGATTTTCAAGATACTTTAGGTGGGTTAGCACCACCTCAGGATTGGCCCGAGGGACTCAAATCCATTTGGTTCGATGCCAAAGGCGATTGGGAAGCCTCCCATAACATTGCCCAAGAAATGCACGATACCCTTGGGAGTTGGCTGCACGCTTATTTGCACCGTAAAGAGGGAGACAAGTTCAATGCAGGGTATTGGTACCACCAGGCAGGTAGAACGTATCCCGAAATTTCTTTGGAGGAAGAAAGGAAGGCGCTTGTAGAATTTATCCTAGACGATCGATGATGCCGCTTTTTAAATACCCTGCTAATCAGCTACTTTAGCGTAAAAGCTACTATTGATTTTGAATACCGTATTTGGCAATGCTTCCCTAAGCTCCTGAACACTGATGATACTTTCATCTATATCATCGTCATGAAACCAAACTTCTTTTAAATTGGTCAAATTGGTCAAGACGGAGAAATCCTGTATGTCCAAGTCGTTGAGTTCTAAATATTCTAGGTTGATCAAGTTTTCCAATACCGCTATATCCGTTACCTTGTTTTTGCTGATGTTTAATTTGACCAATTTGGGCATCGCGCTTAAAAAGGAGATGTCCGCAATACTATCATTGGAGTATAGAGACAGATCTCTCATTTCGGTTAAATTTTCTAAAAAGGAAAAATCCGAAATATTATCGTTTGATGTGAATCGTAGTTTTTTAAGATTCGTAAGTTCCCCTATAACCGCGGCATCCTCTACATACCGTGCGGTGGTCATTAAGAGCGAATCTAATTGAGGAAGTGAGGCTAAGGGTGATAGGTCTCTTAATCCGTAGGTATACGTCAGGTCCAACGTTTTTAATTTTTTCAAATTTGTAAGCGGGGTAATGTCGGTAATACCAATATTCCAGCCTACATGTAAATAGGTCAACTCTTTTAAACCTGCTAAGGATTGTAGTTCGGTAATCTGATTGTTCGCTAGGTTCAAGTAGGTGATGTTTTCCAAATTTCGTAATGCCGTAATATCGGTTAAGGGTACTCGAAACCCTTTTCCATAAAAATTCACAAAACTTAGATTTTTGCCGTATTCTAGTCCGCTTAGGGTTTCAGGCAAGCCATAAGGTTCCATAGCTTCATAAAAGGGTATGGAACTATCAAAGGGAAGGTCTACGAGGGACTCCATTTCTTCCCTAGTAATATTTCCCGCTGGCTTTGATAGCGCATCGCGCACAATTTGCTCGATTACCGGGTCTTTGAATTCAATAGGGCCAGAAGTAAATTGATATACGGGACTCAGCGTTTCGCCACCGTCCCGATTATTTAGGGCTACTTGCCAAAAATAAGTAGTTTCTGGATCAAGTAAAAAATCAAGTTGAAGATGTAGTTCGGTCTGGTTGGTCGCGATTGTGGTTAGCTCAGTTTCTGAAGTTCCCAAGCGAATCGAAAAGGTAATGCTCTCGCCTTCCAAGGCATTCTTTACCGTCCATTGAAGCGCTGGAATAGGGAGTAGGTTGACCCCTTTGGTTAAGTCTGTAGGTGTAACAGATCCATTAAATTCTAATGGAAGTACCTCTTGTACCGGATTTTCTTCCATGGGTTTAGCAGCATCGTCCTTGCTGCAAGAAACGATTAGAAGTGATACAATGAATGCAGAAGAATACAAAGTTTTTAGGAATTTCATCCGTGTTGAAAATGGTTTAAATGGACTAGTTGAACGAGGATTAAAGCCATTTAGTATGTCATCATCGCCAAGCTTTGGTAGGAATACCAATTATCCGAAACAAACGATTTAGATGGTTAATGAACTACTACAAGATTTTCTGTTAAAAGGGATGTAAAAGGATTGTACTCGATGATAATGGGAACATATGGACAGATGTAATCCTCAACTCATTTCTGAGCAGCGAACGGAATAGAAGCAAGTACGCAAGTTTCAGCATCTATCATGTGCCCTGCAATATATACGCTCAACCGTGTCATTCATACAATCATCCTCTGTAGAGAATGGAACTTTTTTATTTTTAGGATAGAACCCTTTACTGAAATAACCCGTAGATGAAAACCGCTAGTATTTTTACCAAATTACTTCTCGTTGCCATGGTATGCATATTTTCTTGTACCCAGGCGAACGCCCAATTCCTAAAGAAACTAGGCAAAGCCGCAGAACGGGCCGCAGAACGTACCGTTGAGAGAAGGGTAGAAAAGGAAACTACTGAAAATACGGACCAAGCACTGGACAGCATTC
>JBARCC010000506.1:0-4780 GCA_049793635.1 Maribacter sp.
GTGTGGTATGTACCGCCCCGGAGACCATGCCATCTGCATGGCCCTTGAAGACCATCATAGTTCCGAAATAGGAGACATCTGTCATGAGATCACTGGCCATGGTCAGGTCTACATTCTTATGTTTCCGTAACTCGAACAAGGTTTTTGAATAGTCTTCAAAATGTTCGGATGCCGCCGGATCTACGATATGTACATTATCGAAATCTAAGGTGATATCAAGCTTGGAAAGAATATCCATGATTTGTGACGGATTGCCAAGCAGGGTCAATTCTACTGCGTTCACATCGAGAAGACCTTTTGCCGCAAGTAGAATGCGTTCATCGGTACCTTCTGGAAGCACAATGTGTTTTTTGTGTTTTTTGGCCCGTTTTAGTAAATTATACTGAAACATTCTAGGTGTTATCCCATTCGCTTTAGACGTGATAAGCCGTTCTGCAAGCTCTTCCGTAGGTACGTAGGTTTCAAAATCATTGATCGCCGTTTTTATCTTTTCCGTATTCTCTGCATACATCTGTGATTTTATCGATCCAATGTTATTGGCCATAGCGAATGTGCCGCCTTCTACTGAAATGATCGGAACAACATCCGAAAGGCCTTCGATCAGTTTGATGATGGCATCCTCTGGTGTTAAGCCTCCTGTCAATACAATCCCGGAAATGGAAGGATAGTTCGCCGAAATATTGGCCTGTAGAGCCCCTAAAATGATATCGGCCCTATCCCCAGGTGTAATGACCAGTCCGTTTTCTCTAATATGGTTCAGGTAATTCCGCAATTGCATCGCTCCCACGCTGAAACCATCGACCCTATTGTTGATATAGGCCTCCCCAAAAAGTATGTTGCCCTGTAAACTGTCATTGATTTCTTTTACCGATGGGTTGGCTAAAATCGGATTCAACGGTATGGCGGCGACCAAAACATTGGCAGGTACCTGGCTCCTCAATCTTTTCACTACCCGTGTCCGGTTTTCGGGGGCTACTTTGTTTGCAATGGCGGCCAATACCTGAACCCCCTTATCGTCGAACGAATCATAGGCAATTTGCAGGTTGCCCACTAGGGCATCCATGGTCTTGCCAATACCGCTGGCCAGAATAATCGCAGGTATTCCTAGATTTTTAGCAATGACAACGTTGATGTCAAACTCGATGATCGTGCCTTCGCCAGAGAAATTGGTACCCTCGACCAATACGAAATCGAACCGTTCCTCGATGGCTTTGTATTTACCGATGATGGTATTGATAAGCTCATCTTCCTTGTCCTCGTTTTTCATTCGAATTACCTGACTTCTGGTAAACGCATATGCATCTGCGAAGGGAATATCCATATTGAAATAGGTAGATATGGTGTTGATATGGTTGTCAATTTCACCCTCTTTAAAATCATCGATAATGGGTCTGAAATAAGCGACTTTTGCCGCTTTTGCCAACAGTAATTGCATCAATCCCAAAGAAATGATAGATTTTCCGCTGTTAGGTTCTGTGGTGGCAATGTAGATGGCCTTGCTCATGAATACGTATTTTACTCGATAATCGAGATTTAGTGGACCGACACCTGCCTGCCGAACAGACAGGCTTGCATCGAAATAAAATTTTAATTTCTTTTGAACGCCTCGGGAGTTCGTCCCAAGGTAATTTTGTTGCAAATTTAAAGGTTTAAGGTGGTTACCTTAATTTGGAAAGGAAGTTATTTTGATAATTGTAAACTGCAGGAAAAAAGCATGCATGATCATAGCTGTTGTATCGTGTTATAGGAAATAATTCGATTCGTGTGCTCTTCGAGTAGTGTGCCGGAACAATTTGTCATTTTTGCCACGAAGGGTAGAAAGACAAAAATAGAAAAGAGCATACGCTATAACGAGCTACCTTATTCGTAAATGGACGAAAACAACGATTGGTTTTGCATATGGTCACGGCAAAGACCAAGATGAAGAAGATCGGTACAGCCCGTTGAACGCTAAAAGTAAAATATAAAATCCCCTTTTAGACGTATTTAGAGTTGTTGTAGGTCGGGGTATAAAAACAATAAAGCCCAGCATTTAAAAAACTGGGCTTTAGAGACTAAATATGTAGCGAGAGGGGGGCACGATCCCCCGACCTCCGGGTTATGAACTTTAACCGCTATTTTTAAGTTTAACAACCTATTGAAAAACAATTAATTATTAAATATATTTTTATTGTTTTAGTGTAAACCGTATTTGGTAGCGTATACGATTTACTTTGTAAAAATATTGAACTTGTATAAATTCTCCTATTCATATTTGTAATGTGCACAATATTAAAGAAGATTGGTTAGCGGTTTTAACTCTGCCACCCCGACTTTTAATATTCTAATTCTAATAATCAATTGATTAACAGGTTTTTTTTGACTTAATTGGAAAGGACGGACACAGTGTACCACCCGCGCCGTATTAAAGCGAGCATAGACATATCTAATACAAACCTTTTTGTAGCATTGTCTAAACCGATTTTTAAAGTGGTTCAAAAAAAATCCGTTTTCAGTGGTTCACTTTGATAGTTTTTTTGCAGTATGGCACTAAGCAAAGTCGTGACCCTTAAAAAAATCCTATTATAGCTATTTTTCTTGGGTCCGCTTTAAGGTATATTCCATTACCGTATCAATGTCATTTAAATAGTCTTCGATGCTTTGTGTTACGAAATAGTCGGGCATAATACCTCTCTCATCGGGAAAGGAATCTGCTGTTGTTTCGTGGGTATACCTACCAACCCAGTAGAAGATACCTGAATTCGATAATTTAAATGGTCTTTGACCTCCGGTACAAAAGTGATTGCCACCTAGTTCTTCACCAATTATGGTAGCCAACTTTCTTTGTTTAACAAATGATAAGATATGCCCCGTGGTTGACCCCCCTTCACCATCTATTAGGAAATATTTTTTTCCTTTAAAGCGATTATCCATTGGTTCAAAAGATTGACCCGCCATATTTGAACCTTCAGCTAATTTTTTATAGATAAACGGTTCCTTTACCAAGTATTGCAAAAGGTAAACACCAGTATTTCCAGGCCCACCACCATTTGAACGCATATCTATAATTAGATTTTTTACGTTTTTAGCTTTGATTTCTTGAAAACTATGATCAATAAAATCTTTGAATATCGAAAAGCGATTTCCATAGTAAGCACCGGAATTTATAATGGTGAGTACAGCAGTTTTATCATCAAGATAATCTAAGCAAAGATCTTTGCTTTCGCATAAGTTAGTGGCGAAATGTCTTTTTGCAGGTTCGTATGTTGTAAGCTGTTCTAATTTTAAAGGGGATTTGCTGCCCCTTACACGAATCGTATATTTTTCAGGAAAACCTAGAGCATAGGCTATATAGGCTGTGCCGTAGGCACTATAAAAAAGCTTTTTGCCCGTCTCAATGTGACCTTGTGACGGAATATGTTTAAAGATTTCTTCTCGTAAGTCTTCAATCTTTGTCCCATTTATGGTTAGGATTTCAACACCTTCTTTAACATTTGAATTTATTAGTGGTTTTGTGACAAAAAGTTTTTTATCAATAAACCTTGTTTCCAAAGGAAATCGTAATGCTACAGGTAACATTTCACTTTCTTGATTAAAATAACCTAATCCAGAGTGCACACAATTAATGTTAGCAACGAGTTCACTACAATGCCATATAAATTCCCCATAGTTTGTTTTATCTGTTATTAAGTGTTTTTTTTCATTGACAATGCGCCAAAAATCTTCTTTTGGCATAAATTTATATGGGTGTGGATTTACTGTGGTAAGTGTATATGCCAATTCATCTAAATCGTCCAAATATTTTTGTTTTGGATATACTTTGTAAAACTTGTTCTTATTTCTGTTTTCAAACTCTATGTCAACTATGACTCTTTCGGCATTTTCATTTTTTGGATGAAGTGCCAAGGATTTTTCATAGTTTTTTATCGCGAGAACTCGATTATCATTTTTTAGATATGCTTCTCCCAAACTATCATATGCATTGGCAGAGTTTGGGAATTCTGAAATCAAAAGGGTAAAAATTTTAATTGCATCTTCGACTCTTTCATCGTTGAGCAATTGATACCCTAAACTGTTTAGTTCGTTTTCATCTTCGAAATTATAGTGATCTAATTTTTCTTTTTTTAAATGTTCGTAATACAAAATGGTTGCGTCAATATCGTTTAAAGATTTTTCTACTAGGGTATTCTTTATGGATTTTTTAGCTTGTGATTGACAAGAGCTAACTAAGGATAAGGTAACTAAGCAGATTAATAATTTGTAGGTATTCATGTAAACGTCATTTATTTTCCACAATTTTAAGCGCTACCGTTTACAGATGAACTATCTAAAGAGTATTTTTTTGTTCTGATTTATAAATGAGAACCAATTATTGAGATTTGTACTGTGTTGGTGTGAGATGGGTGAATTTCTTAAACGCCTTGTAAAAAGCTGATTTGGAGTTAAAGCCACATTGATGACCTATGGCTTCTACAGTGTAGAGGGAGTTACCCCCAAGTAATTGTTTTGCCTCTTCAATTCTAAATTCATTGATTAGATCGGTAAAGTTTTTCCCTAAATATTCATTGATCAGTTTTGATAATTCATGTGCGGAAATATCTAAACGGTGCGCTACTTCCAATAGTTTTAAATTGGGGTCTGTATATAATTTTTTGTCTTTAACAATAGTATTTAATTCTCTTATGAGTAAATCATTTTTTTTGGAGGGTACTAATGTTTTTTTCTTTTTCAGCTTTTCAAAAATCGTTGAAGTGGATTTCTTTTTTAAGAGAAAGAAAATGAAGAATACATAGAATAACAT
>JBARCC010000507.1:0-2027 GCA_049793635.1 Maribacter sp.
GGCTTGTACTGTTCATACACTTCTTCCTTTAGAACAATGACTTTCTTTTCCAATAGCCGTTGTAGAACGGGACGTACATTTTTTCGATCGATAATGGCAGCGACTTCGTTGACCTTTAATATGGATTGATGTTGCAATGCCTCAAAAATTAAAAACTCATCGTCTTTGAGTTCGTATTCATCAATCTCATAAGCTGTATTTCGAAGAACCAATGTCTCACTTTCCAATAAGAACGCACTTGGTAACGCGCTTCGAACGACTTCTCCCAGGGTACACATATAATAGGAAGCGATCCATTCCCAGTGTTCTAGTTGATGAGGGGTTATAATAGGATGGTCGTCCAAAAGCTCATGAATTTCCTTTGCTTCATACGCTTGGGGAGGCGTTTGATGTATACGGTATACGATGCCGGTATATATTTTTGATTTCCCGAAAGGAACGGCGACGCGCATCCCGGGTTGTAAAAGGCTGGCCTGTTCCTCTGTAATGCCGTAGGTAAAATGCCGCTCTAAAGGAATAGGGAGTATAACGTTTATAAAATTGGCCAGAGTTGTGTCTAACCTTCCACCCGCAACCACGTTTGTGTCCTGTAAATAAACGCTAAATAACCCCGTACTTTAAGTTCATCGGGATTTTCGGGATTCAACCATATTTTAAAACGGAAGGTCATCGCCTGTTCTGGATCGAACAATCGTTTCCCTTTCCATTCACCGTCTTCGTGTTTTTCTCCTGCAGTAATAATTTCCATACCTTCAACGGGCTTATCCTTTAGTTCGCCTTCGCATTTGGTGCACTTTACATCTTCTTTGCCTTGCTCTAAAATCTCTACTACCTTCCCGTACATCAACCCATCTTTCTTATAGATCTCAATTACTCCCTTCGGCTTACCGGTGCGGTCGTCAATCGTTTTCCATGTCCCGAAAACGGACTGTGCATTGCCACTGATAACTATGAAAAGGACAAAAATTGTTAAGATATTCTTCATGAGTACCGTTCTTCTTTTTTAGTGATTTTACGTAAGGAGTTCAATGAGGCATTTAGTTCAAAACCGAGCAACAATATATTGGAATTTAACCAGATGTAGACCATTAAAATCAATAAACCTCCAAGGGCTCCGTATAATTCATTGTATCGGGCAAATTTTTCAACGTAAATCCCGAAAAGATAGGAGGTTACCAAAAATAAAATAGTAGTCATTAATGCCCCGATGGAAAAGAACCGCGCCTGTTTGCCCTCACGCGTTCCGAAGTAGTACAGGATTGCCGTGGTGAGGTATGATAAAATGATAAAGAACAGAAATTTGGCGATCTGCACGCCCACCACCTCATCTTCCCCTAACACATATCCACCTTGTTTTGCAGCAAATTCAGACAGATATCCTAAGACGTAAAACTCAAAATAGATGAAGGCCACAAAGCCCAAAATGATTAGAATCGCAAGGATGAGCCCCACCATCAACGCATAGACATACTGCCTAAAAAAGTGACGCGTTAATTCGATATGGTAGGAGGTCTCAAAGCCACCGAAAATCGAATTTACCCCATTGGCAATCAAAAAAATGGAAAGTAAAAAAGCCGAGGAAAGCAAACCACCCCTCTTCTGATCTTTTATTTGCTGAAAAACATCTCCAAAATAATCCCCCGTCGCCTGTGGTAAGAACGATTCGAGAAAAAGCCGAAACTGCACATCGAAATCGCCATGTTCTATGCTGATATACGAAACCAAAAAAGGCACTAAGGTCACCATAAATATCAATAAAGGAAACAGCGCCATAAACAGACTAAAAGCAATGGCACTTGCACGCGTGGAGAGGGTTCCTTTTAAAATTCCAAAAATATACATTTCCAGAAGGTCATAGATAGAGAGACCTTCAAAACCAGGCAACCTTAATTTCTTTAGTAAGCGAACACACCAGTTTATAACGGGTATTTTATCTAGTTTTTGCTCTACCTCTAAAGACATTTACACTGCTTTTAAGCTCAAATCCATATTATATACAGAATGGGTCAACGCCCCTGAGGATATAA
>JBARCC010000508.1:0-2855 GCA_049793635.1 Maribacter sp.
GGCCATGGTCTACCCGCTTTTTTTCAAGATGTCGACCCAAAACGAAGCGGATAGGATTGCCGCTTATATCGAAAGGTACTTCTTGCATCCCGGAGGCTTACCCGCAACGCTTAACCATTCAGGACAGCAATGGGACGCACCCAACGGTTGGGCACCTTTACAATGGATGGCCGTAAAAGGACTCGAGAATTACGGGCATTCGACCTTGGCAATATCGATTGCCGAACGCTGGGTCGCCCTTAATGAAAAAGTGTATAAGAATACGGGTAAGTTTGTTGAAAAATACAATGTTGAGGACATGGCCTTGGAGGCCGGAGGAGGGGAATACCCCGTACAGGACGGCTTCGGCTGGAGCAACGGGGTGTATCTGGCATTGAAAGCGTATGTAAGGGAACAATAGCGGCCTTATTTTTTTACCAAACGTACCTTAATGGATTTGCTGATCGGCGTTTTACTTCGGTCAGCAAAATGATTGAAAGGCACCAACACGTTGGTTTCCGGAAAGTAAGAGGCAAGGTTTCCTGAAGGAATTGCATAAGGCACGATTTTAAATTGATGTGCAATGCGTACTTTTTTATCATAGGTGCTCGTAATGTCCACCACATCCAGTTTACTAAAACCCCTTGCCTTCATATCATCGGGATTCATGAAAATAACCCTCCTTGCATTATACACGCCTCTATACCGGTCGTCCAGGCCATAGATAGTGGTATTGAACTGATCGTGCGAACGAATGGTCATCAGCATATATTCATCCTTTTCCAGTTTATGGTCCGGTAATGCATTGATGCTGAACTGCGCTTTCCCGTTGGGCAGCATGCTGAAATCAAGTTCGCGCACATTATTGGGCAGGTAGTATCCAGCTCCTTTCGAGCGTTCCTTGGTGTTTTCAAAGCCTTTGGCGACCAGGTCGATTTGCGTGCGGATCAGCTCATAATCTGATCCTAGGGCTTTCCAGTCCATAGCATGGCCGTCCCCAAAATAGGCGTATCCTATATTGGCGATAATTTCCGGCTCGCTCATTACGGTATCGGCAGCGGGTTTCAAAATACCTTTCGATTGTTGTACCCTACCCATACTGTTCTCGACCGTAAAATGCCTTGGCTTCCCATTTTTCATATCTTTTTCCGAACGGCCTATGGTGGGAAGGATCAATGCGGTTTTTCCCGTTATCAAGTGCGTTCTGTTCAGTTTGGTACTGATCTGTACCGTTACATCGCAATTCTGGATACCTTGAGCGGTATATTCGGTATCGGACGCGGCCATTAGAAAATTTCCGCCCAAGCACATGAACAGCTTTGCTTTTCCCTCGTACATCGCCTTCATGGATCCTACCGTGTCTACGCCATCATGGTCGGGCGGGGTAAAGCCAAGGTGTTGTTCGATGCGCTGGTTCAGTTCCTTATCCACAAAATGCTGAATGCCCACACTGCGGTCGCCCTGTACATTGCTGTGTCCACGAACGGGACAGGTACCTGCATTCGGTTTGCCAATGGCGCCCTTTACTAACAGCAGATTAACGAATTCCCGAATATTTTCTACTCCGTTTTTATGTTGGGTAAGCCCCATGGCCCAGCACACTATAATTTTTGATTTGTTCGCCAACAGTGCCACGGTGGCATTTACACGCTCTTCGGGTACTCCCGTTTGTCTCAAAAGGTCAGCTGCATCGTACTTTTTCAAATCGGCGACCAATGTTTCGTAACCGTTCGTATATTTTTTAATGAAGTCGTGGTCAAAAACAGTCCCCGAATCGGCATCCAACGCAATTAATTTTTTCAGTAACAATTTCACCAACGGAATGTCTTGATTGATGTTCACTGGCAAATGAATATCGGCCATATCCTCTCCGCCGCCTATCCAACCTTTTACTGTTTGTGGATTTTTGAAGTTCACCAGCCCTGATTCCTCTAAGGGATTGATGCTGATGACTTTTCCGCCATTTTGCTTGCATTTTTCCAAAGCGGAAAGCATGCGCGGATGATTGGTGCCCGGGTTTTGTCCTGCGATGATGATCACTTCCGCTTCGTAAAGGTCTTCCAAGGTAGTGGAGCCTTTACCGATGCCTAAAGTTTCCCCGAGAGCGACCCCGCTACTTTCGTGACACATATTGGAGCAGTCTGGCATATTGTTGGTTCCAAAGGCACGGGCGAACATTCCATACAGGAATGCGGCTTCGTTACTGGACCTTCCCGAGGTATAGAAAATGGCCTCATCGGGGTGGTTTAATTTTTTAAGCGCAGCCGCTATGAGTTCAAAGGATGCTTCCCACGAAATGGGTTCGTAATGCACACTCCCCGGCTTCAGTACCATGGGTTCCACTAACCGGCCGAATGTGTTCAATTGATAATCGGAGAGTTGGGAAAGTTCCTCGACCGAGTTAGTCCTGAAAAAATCAGCCCCGATATGACGCGTAGTCGCTTCATCACCCAAGGCCTTGGCGCCATTTTCACAATATTCGGCAACCGGGGACGGATGCTCAGGGTCGGGCCAAGCACAGCTAGGGCAGTCGAAACCGTCTTTTTGGTTCATTTCCAACAAGCCGCGCATTGCCCGTAAGGCACCCATTTCCTTGAACGTATGTTTCAGTGCCTCCCTTACGCCCAAATAGCCGGCAGCGTGGGTTACAG
Source organism: Maribacter sp. (assembly GCA_049793635.1). GTDB lineage: Bacteria > Bacteroidota > Bacteroidia > Flavobacteriales > Flavobacteriaceae > Maribacter. Next base: position 2,631 of record JBARCC010000508.1, read on the forward strand.
GGTCTCTCAATTCTATATCCAAAAAATCTTCCGATCCCCTAAAGGATACCTTTCGTTGCTTGTTCGCCTCCATACCCTAAACTTAGTCATAAAGATGGATTCGGATAGGCCTCTTCTATAAAAAAAAGTAGCACCATCGAAAGAAAAAAGTTGAAATCGTCAAGGATATGCACCTATTGAAGTTTTGGATTTGGATAATTATCCGATTGATCTTCTCCCGTATTA
>JBARCC010000509.1:0-6742 GCA_049793635.1 Maribacter sp.
AAATACAACCCCGAAAGCTTTTGGGACGGTTTCTGGCCCCAAGGCCAAAATGAAACCGGCTAAATACCCCCATCGACTTGCCTTGGGGCTCGTCGGTTTCAAGATATTTTTTAATCGCTGAAATAAAATTGTATTTTACCGATGAACGGCATAATAATATGGTAGTTTTTAAGTTAATGATACATACGTAGATCATCTATTTTGAACCTTAGAAAAAATCTTATTGTTTCCTGTTTTTTCGGAATCATGCTTTTTAATGCATGCTCTACCAAAAAGGATGCATTCTTAAACCGGAATTGGCACGCCCTCAATACCAAATACAACACCTTGTATAACGGGAACATTGCCTTTGAAGAAGGTCGAAATACGCTGAACGACAGTTATCAAGACGATTACTTTGAGCTGCTACCCGTCGAACGGTTACAGGTAAGTGGAGAGATCAAACTCGACTCTGAAGATAACAACCCCAATTTTTTACGGGCCGAAGAAAAAGCCACCAAGGCCATACAGCGTCACAGTATGGATATCAAGGACGAGGAACGGAATCCGCAGACCGACGAAGCCTTCTTATTATTGGGGAAGGCCCGTTATTTTGATGAACGGTATATTCCAGCGTTAGAATCCTTCAATTATATTTTAAATAAGTATACCGAGAGCGACAAACTCAACGAAGCCAATATATGGCGCGAGAAAGTGAACATTCGTTTACAGAACGATGATTTGGCCATCAAGAATTTAAAGCGCTTGATGAAACTTGAAAAGCTGAAAGACCAAGAATATGCCGATGCAAGAGCGATGATGGCCCAAGCCTACATCAATCTGAATGCACCCGACACTGCGGTACAAAACCTGAAAATCGCATCGTACTACACCAAGAAAAATCCTGAAAAAGGAAGGTATTACTATATCATTGGGCAATTATATAATCAATTGGGATACGCGGATAGTGCAAATTATGCATTTGACAAGGTTATCGATTTGAATAGAACATCCCCAAGGGTATACATGGTGAATGCCGAGATCCAAAAACTTAGGAACACCAACATCACGCCCGAAAACAAGGAAATTGTTTTAGAGTATTTGACCGATTTGGAAGTAAATAGGGAAAACAGGCCTTTTTTGGATAAGATCTACAGGCAGATCGCCGAGTTTCACCTTGAACAGGAGTCGGATAGTTTGGCCTTGGTCTATTTTAATAAATCGCTTCGGGCGACCCTGAACAAACCAAAGCTGAACGCACTCAACTACGAGAACTTGGCAGAGTATAATTTCGATGAGACCCGCTATAGGGCATCGGGTGCCTATTACGATAGCGTGCTGACCAATGTAGAGGAGAATACCAAGAAATATAGGGCTATCAAGAAAAAATTGGACAATCTTGAGGATGTCATAAAATATGAGGAAATCGTGCAATATGCAGATAGTGTGATTACCCTTTACGGAATGTCGAAAGAAGAGCAAGTGGCCTATTTTGGCAAGTATATCGAAGGCTTACAAAAAGCCAAGGAGGCGGCTCAAAAAAAGGAGAAGGATAGAATTACCGATGGTTTTGTGGCATTCAGTAAAAGTAAGGGAGGCAAGGAAAACAAGGGCAAATTTTATTTTTACAATATTACCAGTTTAGGATATGGACAAAACGATTTCAAGAATAAATGGGGAAATAGGGAACTGACCGACAATTGGCGTTGGTCCGATAAGTCCATTATCGCAAAAAAGGATGATGTAGCGGGAAACATTTTAGCCACCAAGGACACCTTGAACGTTGCTGGTGATGACGAAGCCTTTTCGTTGGATTTTTATATGGACCGTTTACCTACCGATGTCGCCGTCATCGATAGCCTTACCACCGACCGAAACTTTGCCAATTACCAATTGGGACTTATTTATAAAGAAAAATTCAAGGAGTATCTCTTGGCGGCATCCAAATTAGAGGACGTGCTAGCGTCCAATGCAGAGGAGCGCTTGATTCTTCCCTCTAAATACAATCTGTATAAAATTTATGAGGAGGTGGGCAGCCCCTTAAAAGAAAGCATGAAGGCCGATATTATTGCCAACCATTCCGATTCAAGATATGCCGAGATTTTATTGAATCCGCAAGCGGTTTTGGCGGATAATAGCGATAGCCCCGAAAAACAGTACGAAGCCTTGTACAAGCGCTATAACGACCAGCGCTATTTAGAGGTGATTACAGGTGCCGAGGAGAATATTAACCGATATACCGGCGACCCCATTGTGCCAAAATTCGAGATGCTCAAAGCAAATGCCGTGGGTAGGTTGCAAGGTTTTGAACCTTTTAAAGAGGCCTTGAATTATGTGGCGTTGACCTATCCGAACAATCCAGAGGGTAAAAAGGCCGAACAGATGATCGCCGAACAGCTTCCAAAACTAGAGCCAAAAGATTTTTCTCCTGAAACGGACTCCAAAGGCACCTCAAATTGGAAAGTGGTATTCCCGTTCAAACGGACAGATGATCAAAAGGCTTTGAAATTAATGGAGGTATTGGAGAAATCCATAAAAGACCTACGCTATAAAAACAGCATCTCAAAAGACATCTACAATCTTGAAGATCAATTCGTCGTCGTACATGGTTTTAAATCCAAGGATTTTGCATTGGGCTATGCCGAGCTTTTAAAAAAGAATAAGGATTACCGTGTTGCTGATGAGAATTTTGTAGTTTTATCTGACAACTACAAGGTCATTCAAGTACATAAAAATATAAAGGAGTATCGAAATACGCTTTTAACCCCAAAATCGTAAACAATGTTTTCAGACAGACAAAAACCTAAAGCTATGAATGAAATAGGAGGACAACCGAACAGAATCGAAAAGAACACCAAAATTAAGGGAGATATCATTTCCGAGGCCGATTTCCGAATCGACGGAAAACTAGATGGTAACGTGAAAACCTCAGGTAAAGTGGTCATTGGCAAAGATGGCTACATCCACGGCAAAGTGGAATGCGTGAACGCCGATATCGAGGGGAGTTTTAATGGAGAACTCATCGTTTCCGATTTACTTTCCCTAAAATCATCCGCGATTATCGAAGGTACGGTTTCGGTTACAAAATTGGCCGTAGAACCCGGCGCCACTTTTAATGCATCCTGTACCATGGGAGGCAAAAAAGGGATCAGCACAACTACCAGTAGTGGCTTTAAATCTTCGGTAAGCAGCAGCAATGAAGCCGCAAAAGCCTCGTGATAACGCTGAGCTATTAAGGGCGGCCGCAAGCCTATCCGGTATCGCTATTCAAATGGGGGTGACCATTTATTTAGGGAATCTGCTCGGTGAATGGTTAGATGCCAAGTTCGAAAAAACGTATTTAGAGGATACCATAACATTGCTTGCCGTATTTTTGTCGATGTATGTGGTCATTAGAAAAGTAATGACCTTAAATAAATAGCGAGCATTGCTTAAAAAAATAATTATTTATATAGTCGTGTTCGTGTTAACGGGCGCGACTTCTTATTTACTGCATATTTTTCTGTTGGGGAAAGGAAACGAACACTTTATAACAAACTTACAAAAAGCATATTTTTTTCATTTTTTGTTCTCTTTAGTACTATTGATTGGGTTTGAGATCACTGCTAGGTCCGATACATTTTTTCAACAATTGGGCTTTATCTACATGGGGCTATTGGTGCTCAAGATACTTGTTTTCACGATCGGCTTCTATCCAGAACTGCTAGGAGACAACATGTTACCCCGTTTTTACAGGGCTTCCCTGCTCATTCCGGTTATTGTATTTTTAAGCCTTGAGGTATTTTTTATCTCAAAAATTATGCAGGTTAAAAAACCTTGAATTTTAAGCCATTAAATTTGCGCACTTTAGGTTAATATTGATTAATTTTGCGCAAAATTTCAGGGGCTTAATTTTTGAACAAGAAGGAATGAAGAAAGTTTTGAAAACGGCGGTATTACTTTTTGCAATTTGCTTTTCATTACAAGGTTTAGCATTTTCAGATGGGGAACAAGACGGTGCCGTAGATACTAAAGCTGAGGTAGATGCATATATCTTACACCATATTAAGGATGCGCATGACTTTCATTTGTTTTCATATACTTCCGATTCAGGGGAACGTAAGCATGTAGGTTTCCCATTACCCGTCATTTTATGGTCAAGCAATGGATTGGCAACGTTTATGTCATCTGAATTTCATCATGACGATGAAGGGGAGGTAATCGTGGAACGAAACGGTTCAAGGTTCGTAAAATTGCATGGTAAGATTTATGAGTTGGATGCCGGAGCCACTGAGGTTCGGCTAGATGAAGCCGATCATGCAACCAACGCCCATAAAGTGTTGGATTTTTCCATTACCAAAAGTGTCTTGGGAATTTTATTGGTAGGCCTATTAATGCTGATCGTTTTTTCTTCGTTGGCAAGACAATATGCGAACAAAAAAGTACCCACAGGTTTTGGAAGGGTGCTGGAGCCCTTGGTAATCTACGTGCGTGACGAAATTGCAAGACCGAATATCGGAGAAAAAAAGTATCGAAAATTTACCGGATACTTATTGACCGTGTTCTTTTTCATCTGGATTTTGAATCTATTGGGATTAACACCCTTCGGCTTCAACGTTACTGGGCAATTAGCGGTAACCGCGGCTTTGGCCATATTTACGCTGATCATTTATACCGTTAGCGGTAACAAAGACTATTGGATGCATATTCTTTGGATGCCAGGGGTACCTTATTTGATTAGACCAGTATTGGCAGTTATTGAACTTGCGGGAGCATTTATCATAAAACCTTTTTCGTTATTGGTACGTTTGTTCGCAAATATATCTGCGGGGCATATTGTGGTAATGAGCTTGATTGCCATCATGTTCACGTTGAAAAATAGTTTAGGGGTGGTTGGGGCTACGGGCCTTTCACTGCTATTGTCATTTTTCATAACCTTGATCGAAGTGTTGGTCGCTTTTCTGCAGGCGTACATCTTTACGATGCTATCGGCCTTGTTCATTGGTATGGCCGTTGCTGAACATGATCATGAGCATGCACACGATTTCGAAGGGCATGATGAAGCCGACGCGGAAGACGTAAGGGAGAATTTCATTTAACGAGAGTTTTTTTAATTTAATTATATAAATCAATTAGTATGGTAACTTACAATTTAATCGGAGCAGGTTTAATCGTAATCGGAGCAGGTATTGGACTTGGTCAAATCGGTGGTAAGGCAATGGAAGGTATTGCCCGTCAGCCAGAAGCGACCGGTAAAATTCAAACTGCAATGATTATTATCGCTGCACTTTTGGAAGGTTTGGCATTCGGTGCCTTGTTCTTAGGAAAATAAGAACGCAAATACCAAAAAACACCTTCCTGTAACGGTTGGTTACAGGAAGTGTTTTTTAATAGTGATCAAGCAAGTTAAAAAATAAGGGATATGGATGTTTTATTGAACGATTTTTCTCCAGGACTGTTTGTTGTACAGACTATTTTATTGATAGCGTTAATTGCGTTGTTGGTGAAATTCGCCTGGAAACCCATATTGAATTCTCTGAACGAAAGGGAAAGCGGTATTCAAGACGCATTGGCTTCGGCTGAAAAAGCACGTGCTGAAATGCAGAATTTACAGGCCGATAACGAAAAAATGTTGCAAGAAGCGCGTTCTGAACGTGAGGCAATGTTAAAGGAGGCACGTGAGATACGTGAAAAAATGATTTCAGACTCCAAAGAATTGGCTAAAACGGAAGGTGACAAAATGTTAAAGCAAGCCCAAGTTGCCATCGAAAGCGAAAAGCAGGCCGCCGTTGCCGATATTAAAAGTCAGGTGGCAGAATTGTCTATCGCTATTGCGGAAAAAGTCTTGAAAGAAGAATTGTCGAGCAATGAAAAGCAATTGAAATTGGTAGACAAAATGTTGAGTGACATTAAACTGAACTAAAAAAGGATGAGCGAATCTAGAGCTGCATTACGTTACGCAAAGGCTATTTTGGATATGGCACAGGAGAAGAAAGTCTTGGATGCCGTTGAGAAGGATATGCGTTCGATAGTGTCGACAATTTCCGACAGCAAAGAACTAACCGATGTCTTACGCAGTCCCGTGGTATCAGGGGAGATGAAAAAGAAAGCGCTTCTAGAAATTTTCAAGGGGAGCCATGCAATCACCGAAGGTTCCATTACGATGTTGGTGGACAATAAGCGGATAGCGATGTTGAACGAGGTCGCTTTGAAATACATCATCCTTAACGAGCAGTTGAAAGGAAAGGATGTCGCTTTTGTTACTACAGCGGTACCTTTGAACGACGCAATGGAAAAAAAGGTGCTGAAGCAAGTAGCGAACATTACCGGTAATGAGGTCACTATCGAGAATAAGGTCGACGCCAGTATCATAGGAGGTTTTATTTTAAGGGTCGGTGATTTGCAATATGATGCGAGTATCGCAAATAAGTTGAGTAATTTAACACGTGAATTTTCAAGTAGTCTATAATTAAATAGTAAGACAAATAGATATCTAATGTCTAGCGTCTAACATCTAACGTCTAATAAAATGGCAGGAGTAAAAGCCGCTGAAGTATCAGCAATTTTAAAGAAACAATTATCAGGATTTGACGCCACCGCTACCCTGGATGAGGTAGGTACTGTTCTACAGGTAGGGGATGGTATCGCAAGGGTCTACGGATTGGCCAATGCCCAGTACGGAGAATTGGTGGAGTTCGAAGGTGGTCTTGAAGGTATTGTATTGAACCTTGAGGAAGATAACGTAGGGGTGGTTCTTTTAGGGCACTCTAAAACAGTGGGAGAA